>USHO01000018.1 GCA_900554485.1 uncultured Eubacteriales bacterium | reverse complement strand
ACCGAAGTAGACGTTCTCGGCATATTGCGAAATAACCGCCTTATCGATAGCGTTTAACGCCCCGTCGAGATATAATCGATTGAATATTTCGGCGATTAAAACTTCGTATGCGGCGGATGACGATACGCCCGCGCCACGGAATACGTCGCTGCTTAAATAAGCCGTAAAACCGCCGATTACGAAACCTTTGCTTTTGATTGCCGCGGCAACGCCGCGGGTCAAAGCCTTCGACGTTCCTCTTTCGCATTCTTTCGCGCCGGTGTCGTCTGCGTTCAGTTCAAAAGGGGCGAAACCGTCCGACGAGATTTTTATTCTGCCGTCGTCGCTTTTTTTTACAGCCGCCAGTATGTCGCACGATATTGCGGCGACAAGTACTTTGCCGTGGTTGTGATCGGTATGGTTGCCGAGTATTTCGGCTCTTCCCGGCGACGAAAATATGCGGTCGGGGTAACAGCCTTCGCCGGCGTAAAATTTATCTTCGAGATCTGTAAGTCTCGCGTCGAAACGCGTGATTTTTTTGTCGTGTCCGTAAAATTTTTCGAGTTCCATACCGGAATCGTAACACAAAAAAGCGCATATGTAAAGTGTTGACGACAAGAAAACTAAAAAATCGATCGGCAAGCCTTAAAAACGTTTGCAATTCCGCCGTAATTATGGTAAAATGATTAGGCTATAAAATTCACACCCGATTTCTGCTCTTTTCGTGCCTTGCGAAAATAACTTTTTTCACTCGCGGGGTTGTAAGGGCGGCAAAAGAGAATTCGGGGAGGAATAACGGAGGACAATTATGGCAGTAACTTCTATGAAACAACTTCTCGAGGCGGGCGTTCACTTCGGTCACCAGACGAGAAGATGGAACCCCAAGATGAAAAAGTACATCTACGGCGAAAGAAACGGTATTCATATCATCGACCTTCAGATTACGGTCGATCTTATCGAAGAGGCTTATAAATTCGTCGTCGATCAGGTTAAAGCCGGAAAAAACGTACTTTTCGTCGGAACGAAGAAACAGGCTCAGGAGGCTATCCAGCAGGAAGCCGAAAGATGCGGAATGTTCTACGTCAATTCGAGATGGCTCGGCGGTACGCTTACCAACTTCAAGACGATCAGAACGAGAATCGACAGACTCAACAAACTCGATAATATGGAAAAGACCGGCGAGTTCGACCTTCTTCCCAAAAAGGAAGTTCTCGGTCTTAAAGCGGAAAGAGACAAACTGCTTTACAACCTCGGCGGTATCAGAGAAATGAAGACCCTTCCGGGCGTGATGTTCGTCGTCGACCCCAACTGCGAAATCAACGCGGTCAAAGAGGCGAGAAAACTCAACATCCCCGTAGTGGCTATCACCGATACAAACTGCGACCCCGACCTTGTCGACTACGTCATTTCGGGTAACGACGACGCTATCAGAGCGGTAAAACTCATCGCGTCGATCATTGCGGACGCCGTTATCGAGGCTAAACAGGGCGAAGACGCCGTAAGACGCAACGTCGTAGACGAAGAAGAGACCCCCGCGGTCGAACTTGCAGAGGCTGCCGAGGCAGGCGATCCCGAAGAAAACGCCGTCGAAGGCGCACCCGTCGAGGCGTAACCCTATAAAAACTTTAAGGAGATTACAGTTATGAATTACACCGCTAACGACGTCAAAACGTTGAGAGAGAGAACCGGCGCGGGAATGATGGACTGCAAGAACGCGCTTGTCGAATGCAACGGAGATATGGAAAAAGCCGTAGACTATCTCAGAGAGAAAGGCATAGCGAAAGCCGCCAAGAAGGCAGGCAGAATCGCCGCCGAAGGTATCGTCGACAGTTATATCCATATGGGCGGAAGAGTAGGCGTACTGCTCGAAGTCAACTGCGAAACCGACTTTGTCGCTCAGGGCGATAAGTTCAAGGAACTCGTACACGACATCGCGTTGCAGATTGCCGCTGCCGCTCCCACTTACGTCACCAAGGAAGAAGTTCCCGCAGACGTACTCGAAAAAGAAAAGGCTATACTTAAAGCGCAGGCTCTCGAAGAGGGTAAGCCCGAGAAGATCGTCGAAAAGATGGTCGAGGGAAGAATCAAGACCTTCTATGACGAAAACTGCCTGCTTTGCCAGAAGTTCGTCAAAGATCCGTCCAAGACGGTCGAACAACTCGTTATCGAGGCGACCGCTCAGATCGGCGAAAAGATTTCCGTAAGAAGATTTACCCGTTACGAAATGGGCGAAGGTCTTCAGAAGAAAGAAGAGAACCTTGCCGACGAGGTACAGGCTCAGGTCGACGCAATGCGTAAATAAAACGAGCGGGGCTGTACGCAAGACAAAACTTGCATACAGCCCCTTTTTCTAATCTTTTATCATATAATCATGAAAGCGAAATATAAAAGAATATTGCTGAAAATAAGCGGCGAAAGTTTAGCGGGCGACAAGCGTCACGGGTTTTCTTCGTCCGCGCTTACCGCTACCGCAAGACAGATCGCGGACTTGAACAATGCGGGCGTCGAAGTCGGCGTTGTCGTCGGCGGAGGGAATTTCTGGCGCGGCAGAGAGGGCGACGAGATGGACAGAACGTCGGCAGACTATATGGGTATGCTCGCCACGGTTATAAACGCACTCGCGCTGTCGGACGCGCTCGACCGTCAGGGCGTGGATAATCGCGTTATGACCGCGCTTGCTATCGATAAAATCGGCGAACCGTATAATATAAAAACCGCGAAGAGATACCTTAAAGAGGGCAAAGTGGTTGTTTTCGGCGGGGGAACGGGCAGTCCGTTTTTCACCACCGATACGGGCGCGTCTTTAAGGGCGTGCGAGATACAGGCAGAAGTTCTGTTGCTCGCCAAAAACATAGACGGCATTTACGACAGCGATCCGAAAGTCAACCCGAACGCGAAGAAATACGATAAACTCACTTACGACGAATACGTCGGAAAGGGTTTGCGCGCACTGGACACTTCGGCGGTCGTAATGTGCAAAGAAAACGGACTTAAAATTCACGCTTTCGGAAATCTCGACGATAATTCCATCGTCGATGCGGTATTTTCGGATACCGCCGGAACGGTCGTGTATTAAAACGGAATAAAATCAAAAATCGAATTTCAGGAGGAAACGTATAAATGGCTCTGGATATAGAAAAAGTTGAAACCCTTGTTTTAGAGGCTGAAGAAAAATTTGAAAAGACGTCGGAAATGTATAAGTCCGATCTGACGCAGGTCAGAGCGGGCAGAGCCAACCCTCATGTGCTCGACAAGGTCCGCGTCGACTATTACGGCACGCCTTCGCCGATAAATCAGGTCGGGAACATCGCCGTACAGGACGGACAGTGCCTTGTTATCTCTCCGTGGGATAAATCTCTGCTTAAAGAGATCGAAAAGGCTATCCAACTGTCGGATATAGGTATCAACCCCACCAACGACGGCAACGTCATAAGACTCGTATTCCCCGTTCTCACCGAAGAGAGAAGAAAAGACATCGTAAAACAGGTTAAAAAGATGAGCGAAGACGCCAAGGTCGCCGTCAGAAATATCCGCAGAGATTACCTCGACGTATTCAAGAAGATGAACAAGAATAAAGAGATGACCGACGACGAATACGCCGATTACGAAAGTCGGGTAGAAAAACTCGTCAATAAAGCCGTCGAGGCAATCGAAAAGGCTACGGGCGAAAAAGAGAAGGAACTGATGACCGTATAATGGCGGAAAACTTAAACATTCCCCGCCACGTCGGCTTTATTATGGACGGCAACGGCAGGTGGGCGAAAAAACGCGGTAAACCCAGAAGTTTCGGGCATAAAAAAGGCGCGGACGTTATCGAGGAGGTGGTTTCCGCGTGTTTCGATTGCGGTGTCGAAGTCGTGAGTCTTTACGCTTTTTCGACCGAGAACTGGTCAAGACCGAAAGAGGAGATCGATACTATTTTCGACCTCCTCGAAAAATTCTTACGCCGATACGAGCGTAAACTTTTAGCCGAGCATATCAGACTTATAATTTCGGGCGAATTGTCGGCTATCGGCGAAAAACTCAGACGACGTTCGCTGTCGGTCATCGGACATACGAAAGATTTTTGCGGAAAGACGCTTAACATAGCCATAAACTACGGCGGCAGGGCGGAAATCGTCCGCGCGGCGTCGATCTTAGCCGAAAACGGCGAAGAGATAACCGAAGAGGGAATTTCGGCGCATACTTATACGGCAGGCTTGCCCGACATCGATCTGGTAGTGAGAACCAGCGGAGAGGCAAGGTTGAGCAATTTCTTCTTATGGCAATGCGCTTATGCGGAGTTGTACTTTACCGACACGCTGTGGCCGGATTTCGATAAAGCCGAACTTAAAAAAGCCCTTGACTGGTTCGCGGGCAGAAAAAGACGTTTCGGCAATATAGACGAAGGAAATAATAATGGGTAAAAGAATTGTTACGGGTGCGGGGATCGTAGCCGCGCTCCTCGGGTTGTTTTTGGCTAAAATGTACTGGACGACCGAAGTCTATGTGCTTGCGCGTACAGAACGTTCGATTACCGCCGGAACGCTCCTGTTTAATCTCGCGCTGTTCTTTATGGCGGAAGTCGGAACGTTCGAGATGGTCAGGGCGATGGACGTGAAGATGCTGTTTATCGAAAAACTGATAGCGTTGCTCTTCCCGATAGTCGCGTTCCCCGTGGCGGTATTCGTCGGCGCGGTTTACGCATTCGCGGTCGTCGCCGTTTACGGAATGCTTACCGTCGCGTTGGCTGTATTCGTGTTTAAGGACGCGACGCTCGAAAGCGTCGGTCTTACCATGCTCTGCCTGTTCTATCCGACGGGGCTCATAATAACGCTTGTCGCCGTCAATCAGATGGCGAGTTTCGAGGCGTTACTCCTCGTATTCGTGGTTTCCCCGCTTTGCGACACGATGGCGTATTTCGTCGGCAGCGCGGTCAAGGGTAAAAAACTTTGCCCAGAAATATCCCCGAATAAGACGATAAGCGGAGCAATAGGCGGATTGTTCGGCGGGATGCTCGGCGGCGTCGCCGTGTACTTTTTATGCCGTTATCTTTATTCGTCCGGCGCGATCGCAGGCGAGTCTTTCACCGTCGGCGCGCCTTGGGCGGACATAATAATCTTTATTCTTGCGGGCGCGATATTTGCCGCGCTTACGGAACTCGGAGACCTTGCCGAAAGCGTAATAAAACGTAAACTCGGCATAAAGGATATGGGAACGATGTTCCCCGGTCACGGCGGAATGCTCGACAGAATCGACGGTTTGTCGTTCGTCGCTCCCGTCGCCGCGCTTATTTTCTGCGTTATAATTCCGCTCATAGTTTAACCGTAAAAGACATAAACTATAATAAATATCTGAAGTCGTACACCGTTAAACGGTTTACGACTTCGCCGTAGTTTGTGCGGCATTATTCACGGTCGGTATCAGGTATCTATATGATTAAAATAGCATTGATCGGGTCGACCGGCTCGATAGGCAGACAGGTGGCGAATACCGTCCGCCGTTATAAAGACAAATTCAGAATAGTTTCGCTTGCGGCTAAATCTTCGGTCGACGTTCTGCAAAGTCAGCTAGAAGAATTTCGCCCCGAAGTAGTCGCTCTTGCCGACCCCGAAAAAGCGGTCGGCATTAAAGAACTGCCCGAGGGCGTTTTTCTTTATGCAGGCGAAAACGCGTTCCGTCACGCTATAACCGAAGATTGTGACGTGGTTTTCGTCGCGGTAAGCGGTTTCGCGGGGCTTGCCCCGACGCTCGAGGCGATAGATGCGGGTAAAACCGTCGCGCTCGCCAATAAAGAATCGCTTGTCGTCGGCGGCGAAATCGTCATGCGGCGCGCAAAAGAAAAAGGCGTGAACATAATTCCCGTCGACAGCGAACATTCGGCGGTTTTTCAGTGTCTCGGTTTCGGGAAAGACCGACCGTTTAATAAAATTATTCTGACCGCCAGCGGCGGAGCGTTCCGCGATTTCGGCAGGGAAGAGATAAAAGGACTGAAAGCATCCGCCGCACTGAAACACCCCAACTGGCTTATGGGCAAGAAAATCACGATAGACTGCGCCACCATGCTCAATAAGGGGCTGGAAGTCATCGAGGCGTGCAGATTATACGACGCGCCTATCGATAAAGTTTCGGCGGTCGTTCATCCCGAAAGCGTCATACATTCCATGGTCGAATTCTGCGACGGGGCGGTAATGGCTCAACTCGGGTTTCCGTCTATGGAAATCCCTATTCAACTCGCGCTGACATATCCCGAAAGGTATCCGACCAACGTGCCGTTTTTATCGTTTGAAGATATGACGCTGCACTTCAGAAAGATAGACGAAGACAGGTTTCCGTGTTTCCGTCTGGCGACGGATTCGTATATGGAAGGGGACAATTACCCCTGCGCCATGAACGCCGCCAACGAGGTCGCCGTAGAGGCGTACCTCAAAGACGAAATCGGATTTTACGACATAAATAAGACTATAGCGGAGACGTTGGCTAAGACCGTAAGGCAAAAGCCGACTTACGAAAACCTCATCGGGACGGATCTGCGTTCGCGTCGCATCGCGTCCGAGATTATCGGGTCGCTGAAGTAAACGGAGGAGTTTATTGTATAATCTTTTAAGTTTTCAATCTGTAATGAAAAACGTCGGCTATGTTCTGATAGCCGTGCTTATACTGCTGGTAATGATAACCGTTCACGAGGCGGGGCATTACTTCGTGGGTAAGATTTTCAAATTCAAAATCAACGAATTCGCCATCGGCATGGGTCCGGCGATATTCAAAAAGAAACTCAAAAGCGGCGAGGATTTTTCCGTAAGGTTGTTGCCGCTCGGCGGATTTTGCGCGTTTGAAGGTGAAGACGGCGACGGCGCGGACGAAAATGCGTTCGATAAAAAGAAACCGTGGCAGAGAATTCTGGTGTTGCTTGCAGGCGCGACGATGAACTATATCCTCGCGTTGCTGGTTATAATGCTGACTTTCGGAATTTACGGTCAGCAGGTTGTCGGCGCGCAGTACGTCGACAATTACTACGCCGTCGAAAATCCGTATTCGATCGAAAACGGCGATTATATTCTGTCGATAACCAAAGACGGCAAAAAGACGGGCATATATATGACTACCGACTTTATAACCGCGCTCAATCACAGCAAAAAAGGCGATAAAGTCATAGTTGAAACCGCCGTCAGAGAAGACGGCAAGGTAAGCAAAGAAACGGTTAAAAAAACCGTCGTTCTGCGCTCGGACGTGGAGTGCAAAAATATGACCGAAGTCTATAAGGCTTACGCCGCGCTCGGGTTCGGGTCGACCGTGACCGTAAGCCCGACTGCCGCGGACGGTCATAAGTTTTTCACGTCGTCGGTTTACCTTTTCAAAATAAGCGGCGAAAACGATTATAAAAACGCAACGTTCGTAAACGATACGGATCAGATATTGGACGCGCTTAAAGACAAGAACGTCGGAGATACGGTTTACTTTTTCGTTTCGGGTGAAAACGGACCCGAACCGATAGAAGTCGTGCTTGGCGAAGATTGGGGCGAAGTCGAAAAGACGTCTCTGGGCGAAGTCGAAAATTATCTCGGCGTCAATTTCGGCGGAAAAGAGTATTACGTTACAACGGGATTCGCAAGGCTCGGATTTTTCAGAACGATAGGGCATTCTTTCGTCTATTCGTTCAAGATAGCGGGCACGGTATTCAGAAGTCTCGGCGAACTTTTGACGGGTAAAATCGGGATAAACGCCGTCGGCGGAACGATAACAACGATAAAGACGGCAAGTCAGCTTATAAGTTACGGAGCGTTTTTCGCGCTGGAAATAACGGCGTTTATAGGCGTCAATCTGGCGGTGTTCAATCTGCTGCCGATTCCCGCGCTCGACGGCGCGAGAATAGTATTCTGCCTGATAGAATGGATATTCAAAAAACCGGTCAACCGCAAGGTCGAGGCTATAATCCATACGGTCGGATTGATATTGTTGCTCGGGTTTGCAATCCTCGTAGACGTGTTACAATTTATATAAATGATATTCCCCGTCGCGGATATGGCGACGGGGATATTTTTATAAAAACGGCGACGTCGGGAATATATGATACGTTTTTGCGTGGCGGTGTTACATAACTTTTCTGATAATATTCTTAAAAATGCTTGAAAGTAAATCGCGCGTATAGTATAATATAGATACTTGTTACAGGAGGTATAATTTATTTATGGCTAACAAGAAAAATGTCAAAATCGGGAAATGGCTCGGATTCGGCGCGGCTCTTCTTGCGCTTGTCGCAGTCATCATGATGTTCCTTCCCGGGCTTTCATTTACGCGTATGGGCAACGACGAAACGTATAACGTTTTCAAGATTGCTTTCGGCGGAAAGATAGCGGAAAATTCCAACCTCGGCAGTAAGACGGTATTCAAATTCAACATCCTTACCTGCCTGTCCGTTATTCTGCTCATCCTCGGTTTGTTGTTCGTTGTGCTTTCGGTCGCCAGGATCGGAAACGGCAAACTTATGGCTTTCCTCGGCGCGGTTCTTCTTATCGTCGGCGGAATCCTTATGTTCTGCCTTGTAGGTTTTACTTCGGTTACTTATACGTTAAGCAACAATACCACTACGGCTAAGATTACCGAGGCGAATAACGTCGTCGTTCTTCTGATAGACAACGTAAAACTCGGTACGGGTGCGATTCTTGCGGGCGTATTCGGAATCCTCGGCGGAGTTGCCGCTCTCGGTAAAGCGGTTCTCGATAAATAATTCCGACTGTTAAAAGAGCGTTTGCTGTTAAGCAAACGCTCTTTTTCGATGCCTTTAACGGCATTTGTCGACATACCTGTAATAACAGTCTTCGCATGGTTTTTTCTTTTGCGGTTCTTTCCGGCATGGGCAATGCGGTCGTCCGCAAGGCAAAATCGGTATGATTTCGCAAGGCGGCTCCGGACGTTTGCAAAGGCAGTTCGCCACTACCGCGCCGACGATCATGCAGATGATTATTCCGTCGTAAGTTTTCATAAGTATACCTCCCGCAGGCAATATTTGTATGCCGTCGTTTATTCGCGGCGGCGAGCCTGCGAGTTATTATATTATATGTTCGCCCCGGGTTGAAAGGTTCGGCGTCGGAATTATCCGCCGTAAGTTCACACATTCAAAATAATTCGCATAAATTTTCGTTCAAAACTGAAAAACAGTTTACAAATATAAATAATATGATATAATATAACGCGTCCGCACATAACGGACGCAAAACGGTATATATTATATAAAGTCGCTACGCGCGACGCAAGGGAGAATAGTATGAAGTACGTTAAATGCCCGAGGTGCGACCTCAATTATATGCTCGAAGGCGAGCCTTATTGCGACGTATGCAAAGCCGAACTCAAAATCGGACCGCAGATAAAGTTTGCCGCGCTCGAGGGCGACGACGAACAGGAGCAGGTACTCTGCCCCATATGTAAACGCAACTTTATCGACGATGGCGAAGAGATGTGCGAAGAATGCAGAGAGGCGCGCGCCGAAAAGACAAGGGAAGAAAAGGAGGAGGTCGACCCCGATACCGACGAAGAGTGGAGAAACTACCTCGACGAGGACGAGAAAGAGGCTATCAGCAATCAGGGTGACGACGAAGAGGCTATGCTGTCGCTTTCTCAACTCGAAGAAGAAGAGGCGAAAGAACTTTTCGACGACGAAGAAGAACAGGACGACGATTATTACGACGATACCGTCCACGACGACGAAGACGATTTTGAATATCCTACCGATATAGGCGAATACAGCGAGGCAGACGAGGAAGAAGACGAGGACGAGCGCGAAGACGACGAAGACGACGACGTATAATTTCCGCTTTATCCGTCAATAATCGCTCGTATGATAAAACAGACAGGCGATATAAGTAAAATCAAATCGGCGATAGCGGCTATACGCGGCGAAGAAGTGCGCGTAAAGGTCGCGCTCGGCAGAAATAAGTTCGTAACTTATACGGGCACGCTCACGAGCGTGTATCCCGCGCTTTTTACCGTCCGACCGACGGGTGATTTTAAAGGAAAGACGAGTTTTTCGTATTCCGAAGTAATGTGCGGCAACGTTGTGCTTAAACGGCTGAACGAATAATAAAAATCGAAAGCCCCGAAAGCGTTTAGCTTTCGGGGCTTGCTGTTTATAATTGTTTGTCGAGTTTTTTCAGAACGTCTTCAAAATAGTCGGGCAGAGGCGCGCGGAAAGTCATTCTTTCGCCTGTACGGGGGTGATTGAAACTCAGTTCGGCGGCGTGCAGAAGTTGTCCGTTAAGTCTGAATTTCTGTGTTTTATAACCGTAAACGGGGTCGCCGACGATCGGATGCCCGATATATTTGCAGTGTACCCGTATCTGGTGCGTTCTTCCGGTTTTAAGGCTGAAACGCATAAGCGTGTAAGACGGGTATCGCTTTACGACTTCGTAATCGGTTATCGCTATGCGCCCCTTGTCGGTAACTGCCATCATGGTGCGGTTTTTGTCCGATCTGCCTATGTAAGTTTCTATTTCGCCATTGTCGGTCTTTACCGTGCCTTCGACAAGCGCGTAATATATCCGCGCGCAGGTCTTGTCCTTTATCTGTTCCGACAGCGACAGGTGCGCCGCGTCGTTTTTCGCGACGACCAGAAGACCCGAAGTGTCTTTGTCTATCCTGTGGACTATTCCCGGGCGGATTACGCCGTTTATGCCGCTTAAACTGTCAAGATGATACAGCAGAGCGTTGACGAGCGTCGAGCCGTGCGTGCCGTTGCCTGCGTGTACCGTAACACCCTGAGCCTTGTTTATAACTGCGACGTCTTCATCCTGATAAACTACGTCGAGTGGCATGTTTTCCGGCTCTAAGTCGAGTTTTGCGGGGTCGGGCAGAACGACCGTTATTTCGTCGCCGATTTTCAGTGTTTTACCCGCTTTTTCTTTAACGCCGTTCACCGTTATATATCCGTCGTCGGACAGTTTTTTTATCGCCGAACGGGTTTTATCCAGTTTGTCGGTGAGATACACGTCAAGGCGTTCGGATTTTTCGGCTGTAAATTCGAGCGTTTTCATTTTTCTTCGGCAGGTTCGGCAGAGGAGTCAGCCTTATCGGTATTTCCCGTGACTTTTATTTCGTCTTTATCTTTTTTATGTCTGAAAAGAGCCTCGTCCGAGATGAAGAGGATATAGATTATCAGCATTATCGCGCCGACGACCAACGCTATATCCGCTATGTTGAAGACGAACGGGAATATCTCTTTGCCGTTTATCTTTATGATGACGTGAATGAAATCGCGGACGTAAACCGTGATTATTCTGTCGATAAGATTGCCGATCGCTCCGCCCATTATAAGCATGAGCGAAGAATTTATCCATTTTCCGCGATGTTTCGATTTGAGCATATAGATAATAATGCCGATAAGTATGACAAACGTCGCGATTATGAACACGATATTTTTAACCTTCGGGAAAAGTCCCATCATTCCTTCGGAATTTTCGCAATAGGTTATTTCCAGAAAGTCTTTGATTATCCAGCAGATATGTTTGCCGCCGTCGGAAAGGGATCCTGCGACGCCGGAACATGCCGCTATAAAAATTTTGCTCAGTTGGTCAAGTAGAACCACTGCGACCAGAAGTAAGGCATACCACATAATAAACTCCGTCAGAGAATTTCGCCGCGGCGAACTCTCGCAAGCATATCCGACTTCAATGCGTATAATTCGTCGGAAAGGTCTACCTTAAAAATATGCGGTTGATCCAGACGTTTATACTCGTCCCAGAAAGTATCGGTTTCTTTTTTGGCGTATGCCGCGATTTCGGTTATCTTCGGGAAGTCGTAAACCGATTTTCCGTTTTCGACGACTTTTACGGGGAGTTCCCTTGCGACGTAATCGGTAAAGGTGATAGACTTCCACCTTTCCGTCGGGTGGTAGACGGTAAGGGGTTTGGTAAAGTCGATTTTTTCGTCCCTCAATGCGATGAGATCTGCCTCGGCTTTGCCGGTTGCCTTGTCGTATATACGATAGATCGTCTTGAATCCGGGGTTAGTGATTTTCGCGCTGTTGTCCGACACTTTGATTTTGGGTATGAGTTTGCCGTTTTTTTCTACTGCGGCGAGTTTGTAAACTCCGCCGAGCGAAGGCATATCCGCGCTTGTGATGAGTTTTGTGCCGATACCCCAACTGTTTATTTTCGCGCCCTGTTGTTTAAGGCTCTGTACAAGTCTTTCGTCGAGATCGCCCGACGCGCATATAATCGCATCTTCGTAACCCGCGTTGTCAAGCATTTTCCTTGCCTGTTTTGTCGTATACGCAAGGTCGCCCGAGTCTATTCTGATGCCGAGCGGCTTTTTACCCTTGGCTTTGAGTTCGTCGAATATGCGTATCGCATTGGGTATACCGCTTTTAAGCGTGTCGTAAGTGTCGACCAAAAGCAGTGTGGCGTCGGGGTATACGTCGGCATAGGCTTTGAAAGCCTCGTATTCCGACGGGAAGTCCATAACCCAACTGTGGGCGTGCGTACCGGCGACTTTTACGCCGAATTCCTTGCCTGCAAGGACGTTCGAAGTCGACGAACATCCGCCTATGATTGCAGCCCTCGCGCCGTAAATACCGGCATCGGGCCCCTGAGCGCGGCGAAGACCGAATTCCATTACGTTGTCGCCTTTGGCGGCGGCGGTAATCTTCGCGGCTTTTGTCGCTATAAGCGTCTGATGATTGATTATGTTGAGTACGGCTGCCTCGATCAGTTGCGCCTGAATTACGGGGGCTTTTACGGTGAATATAGGTTCGCCGGGAAATACGACCGTTCCTTCCGGCACGGCGTATATATCCCCCGTGAATTTCATAGTTCTGAGATATTCCAGAAAACCGTCGTCGAAAATTTTAAGCGAGCGGAGATATTCGACCTCTTCGTCGTCGAAATTTATGCCGAGGACATAATCTACGGCTTGTTCGAGACCCGCCGAAAGCGAATAGGTGATGAGTTCGTTCTGGCGGAAGAACACGTCGAAAACGGCTACTTCGTCTTTTTTGCCTTTGAGATAATAACCGTTCATCATCGTGAGTTCGTACAGATCGGTGAGCAGCGTCAGGTTTCTTTTTTGCATGTTAAGCCCTTATTATAAAGATTTGTCTTCCTTGTTGTAGTTCTTGAGTTCGGGCAGAGGTTTTGCCTCTTCTTCGGCCTGCTTTTCGAGTTTTTCTTTTCTGACGTCATCGTAAGTTTTATGGTTGGGTTCGTCTTCGGCGCGTTTTACTATAAGGCTGTCGGATTTAAGCAGCATCAGCGCAAGAATCGCAAGTCCGGCAAAAAGAACGTCGACTATGATGACGTAGAATTTGATTACGGGTATAAGCAGAACGGTCGCGCCTATCATTGTAAGCATCAATGCGACGGCGGTTTCGTATCCGCCCTTGACGATTATTCCGTATACGAGGAATACCAGCGCGAGCCCGAACGTGAGGATAAGCAGGCAGAGCTTGAAAGGTTCTACGTCGAATACCTTGAAATACGCCAGCATAAGACCGACTATCGAAAACAGGACTACGGCCATGCCCGCGATAATCGCGGCTTTAAGTAATTTGGAAAGATTGCGTTTACTCATTTTTGCTCCTTTGTCGGTAAAAATATACGCCCGACGTAAAGTAAAATTAGCGAAGAAATAAATTTCTCCGCTAACAGTTTATCATAATATTCGTAAAATTACAATACTTTTTTATAAGATATCTATAAATAATATGCAAATAAGATTATTATCTTATGGTTATTTCGGCGGCGGAAAGTATTTCTCCGTCGGCAAGGATAAGGTTTCCGTCGTCGGTAACGCCTGCGGCGACGGCTTTATAGGTTTCGCAACCGCGGATAACGGTTATTTCTTTATTCAGAAATCCCAGATGCGAACGGTATTCTTCTATCGTATACGGTTGGTACAGGTTATAGATAAGCGTCGATACAAAAGTATCGATATCCGCCTTAACGCCCGTCAATTCGTAAACCGACACTGCGGTTTCCCTTAAACTTTCTGGCAGGGGATTGTTTACGTTTACGCCGATGCCCGTAATCGATCTTGCCACGTTTTCGCCCTCGAAGACATTTTCTATAAGAATGCCGCAGATTTTCCTGCCGCCTGCAAATACGTCGTTCGGCCATTTGATTTCGGACGTTACGCCGAATGCCCCGAGCGTCCTCACGACGGACAGAGCGGCGGTTATCATTATCGAAAACGCATCTTTGGCTTTACACGGATAAAGCCTTAAAAGCGACAGATACGCTCCGCCTTTTTCGCAGGAAAACGACCTGCCTTTGCTGCCTCTGCCGCCGGTCTGCATACGCGCGATCATCACGACGTCTTCTTCGGGGTTTTTAAGTCTTTTCAGTTCGTCGTTTGTCGACGGAACGCTGTCAAAAATTATCGTCTTCATTCTTGAAAATCTCGTCTGTCGCTTCTTTTGCCGTTTCGTAAGAAAAGCCTTTCGACAACAGATATTTATAGCATTTAAGAGAGTTCTCTCTCGTCTTTTCTTTGCTGCGCGAATATTTTTCGGCTATCGCACGGGCGGCGGGCAGTTCGTCGCCTATGTCGTCGATTGCCGCCGATGCGTCTTCGTCGGATACTCCCTTTCGTTTGAGTTCCATCGCGATAAGCCGTTTGCCCTTGGTTTTAGAAAGACTCTTCGCGTAATCGGCGGCGTAATCCGCATCGTCGATAAACGAATAAGACGCCATTTTTTCTATTACTTCGTCCGTGGTTTTGTCGGTATAACCTTTGGTCTTCAGATAATCGCGAACCTGTTTTTCGGTCTTTTTGCTGCGGGAAATAAACGATAAAGCCTTATCGAGCGCGCGCGCCCGTTCGCTGTCCGCCTGAATTTCGTCCAGCGTTTCTCTTTCTATCTCGGTTCCGATTTTCAGACGGTAACGCATGACCGTTTCGAGTTCGAGTCCGCAATAAAATACGTTGTCAAGATAAATGTTGCACCGCGTCGGAGTTTTCACCTGCGGCTTTATATCGGTGATTTTATTCATAGGCGTAAAATCCTTCCGTCGATTTTTCGATCGTGAGTTTGCCGTTAAGCGCGTCGCGAAGTTCGTCGATTACGGCTTGACACGGGTCGGGTGCGGCGATTTTCGCGACGACGTTTTCGCCGAAATCGGTCGACAATACTTTTACGCGTTCGCATTGCGCGAATCTTGTGAATGCGGAGTAGGCGTCGTAATTGAACGAGATCGTAAATACCGTCGACGAAAACAATTCGATTTTACCCGCGATTTTCAAAGTCGCGCTCACCGCGCC
>USHO01000017.1 GCA_900554485.1 uncultured Eubacteriales bacterium | reverse complement strand
CGTCGCGCGGAACGGCTTGTACGAATTTACCGTTACCGCCAGTGCTGGATTTGTCGTAAAGGAAGTCAAGGTCGGAGACGCTGTACTTACTGCAACGGACAACAAGTATAGCTATCAGGCGGGCACGGAGGGCTTTGCGATCTCCGTCACCGTTGAAACCATACAGCAGGCGCACGAAGCGACTTTCTCGATCGCCTTTGACGCGAACGATGGCACGGGCAGCACGAAAGCGAGCGGCGTTCCCACAAACAAAGAGAACGTGGAGTGGGGCAGCACGATTAATCTTACCTCGGCGATCTCAAGAGAGGGGTACATCTTCCTTGGTTGGGCGACGAGCGCGGATGCAGATACGCCCGAATACGGCGCAAGCGCTTTGGAGGGTGTCACCGCATATTTCTACATGAACGGCGACGTGAACGATCCCGTCGAAACGGGGGAAACCGTTACGCTCTATGCGGTTTGGCAGGCAGTTGAATATGCGCTCAACGTCGTGCAGAACGGATATGCCGATTTAGGTACGCATACAAGCAACACAAACGGTAAGGCGTCTACGCCTGATTATATCGCTGTTTCGGCGACAAAAGCCGTATTCGATACCGATATTACGTTTACAGATCCTTCTACGTTGTCAAAGTATTCTGATTTTGCGTTTGAAACCGTTGTTACAATCGGCGGAAATAAATATAACCTTGCCGCCGCGCAAGACGGTAAATTTACAATCCCCGGCGCAGACGTAACCGGCGCCGTTTCTATCACGGTAACGCGTCATATTAAGGGATATGAAATACTTGAAGATAAGGCGTCTGTTACTTATACCGACGGCGACGGTGTTTATGGGGCAAACGGAAAACTCGTTGCGTCGAACGGCAACAGCGCTAAGTATGAAGGCGTATACGATCCTTCCAAGGGTGCGTATTTCCGTGTAACGGTTGTTACAAAATCGATTGATAACGAGGGTACCGCTACAACCAGCGACCAGATTAACGTTTGGATGCTTAAAAACGGTGGAACAGCTGCTGCTGACGCTGTTCGTCTCAGATTTGGTCTGAGCGGTAGTACTATCAACCAGAATCAAGTGATTGATTTTATGAAAGTAGTTTATGCAACGCCTAACAGCGACGGAACGTATACTTCGGTATTCGAATTGCACTTCCCGGCAGCAGCGCTTACGAATTACGTCAGCGGCGATAATTTGTATTTAATGATCGCTTATACGCCGAGCGATGATAATAGGGCCCGCGAAACGTGTGTGTTTGCCGGCAAACCGCAGAGGGCGGATTTTGCGAGATACTGGTCTTTATGCGGAACGGAGGCAAACACAGTAGGCTGGCGCAACGGTATTCTTGTGAACGCGAGCGGTTTCTATGATTTCAACGGTCAGGCGAAATTGAACGGCGTTACGCTTGACGGTAAATTGGACGAGTCGGTATGGAGCGGGAAAACCTCTGTTACTTATGCAGCGGCGGATATGGGAAAGACGGGCAAAGAAGAAATTACCTATACCGGCTTTATGGGTACGGACGGCTTCTATTATGCCGCAACTATGAAAATTTCGTCTTATAATGTTGCGGCGGCAGATTGTACCGATACGCTTATCCTTAATTTCGGCTCTGACGGACTTGCGAACCCCCGTATAGAGTTGCAGATTTCCGGTTTAGGAAACGTCAACCGCGTAATGGGCGGCGTCGGCGTGTACGTTGCGGAGAAAGACGCAAACGGTTATTATACGGTAACCTTTGAAGGATACGTTCCGTACAGAGTTTTGGACGCAAAATGGCCGAGCTTTACCTATACGACGGAAAGCCTGTCTCTCTATATGGGATTCAATAGCAAGGCTAATCAACACTGGCTCAAAACAGGCGAGTTTAACAGCTATAATTACAATTTCACAATTACAAAAGCTGGTCTTGCGTTGAAAGGTTAAAAGTTCTGAGTAAAACAGAACAGCAACAACTAACAGTCGGCGGACGGGAAACCGTCCGCCGAAAACATAAATCAGAGGAAATAAATTATGTATCAATTAAAATGCGCCGTTTCCGTTAGAATGAGCGACGCTGATAATCAAGAATTACTCGATGCGTTAAAAGAACAAGGGATTACTGCGTTGGAAATCGCTGCAACGGATATCTGTGCCGCTCCGTTGGAAGAGCAGGAAGTATATCTTGCAAAAACGGAAAAGTGGCTCGACTATTTTAAGGAGCAGGGCTTTATATTGCACAGTTTTCATATGAATTTCGGTCCGTATTATTGTCTGTTTAACTTTGACGACAAAGAACGCGCCGAAGCAATAGAGAGAACGCTTTCCCTCACAAAACGCGTTGCGCCGTACGGCTTTAAATACGTCGTTACGCATACGAACGGTTGGGATTTTCCCGAAGGCGGAGATCGCCCCTTGGGCATCCGTAATCTGAAAGATTCTTACCGAAAAATCGTTAAAGAATCGCCTTTGCCTATCGCCGCAGAGGTGCTGCCTCGCAACTGCCTCGGCAATACTTCTAAAGAAATGCTGGAGATATTAGACGGCATAGATGGGCTTAAAACTGTTGTAGACGTTAATCATATTATGCAAGAAAAGGAGTCCGATTGCATTCGCGCTCTCGGATCGACTATTATAGGATTGCACGTATCGGACAGAGATAATATCAACGAAAGACATTGGTTGCCCGGCAAAGGAATCGTCGATTTCAACGACGTGATTTCCGCATTGGAAGAAATCGGATATAACGACTATTTTACTTACGAGGTGGCTGCGATGAAGACTGCCGAGGACGTAAAAAACGTGGCGGAAAACTATAAAAAACTGTTCCTCGAATATAACAGCAAGAGAGACGTTTCAAAGCCGGCGGTAATTGAAAAGAGAGATATATAAATATGCACGAAGAAAAAATTATGCCTTTTTTGTGGATGCAAGGTGCCGAAAAGAGTGCATTGGAAAGTGAGATTGAAAGTATTTACAATAATAATATACGCGCTTTTATTGTTGAATCGCGCACGCACCCCGATTTTTGCGGCGAGGGTTGGTGGCGCGATATGGATATCGTGCTCAGCAAAGCGAAGACATTGGGAATGCGCGTATGGGTTTTAGACGACAAACATTATCCCACCGGTTTTGCGAACGACAAATTTTCGGAGCATCCGGAACTTACGCAGTGGCATATCGCCGAGCGCAATGCCGATATTATCGGCTGTAAAAGCGGCAGGCTGCGTGTAGGATGCCTTCCCGAAGACAGATTGCTGTTTGCGGCGGCGTATCCGTATAAAGGGAAGAATATCGACTATGCGTCTCCCGTTTATCTGACTTCCGCTTTTGAAAATAATTTTCTATATTTTGATCTGCCGGAAAAACCGTACCGTGTTGTTACGGTATGGAAAACGCGAGACGGCGGACGGAACGATCGGATGGATCTCATCAATCCTGCCTCCGTGCAACTGCTTATCGACGTCGTGTATGAGCCGCATTACGCGCACTATAAGGAGCTGTTCGGCAATACTTTTGCCGGTTTTTTCTCCGATGAGCCGGGTTTCTATAATGATTATAACGACGGTGCACTGAAAAGAAGCGTCAATATCTACGAAACCAGGTTGGGGACGGAAGGAATGTCGTATCCTGTCAGCGACGAACTGATAGCAAGGCTGTATGCGCATCCTTTACATATTACAGAAAGCGACCTTGTCGCCCTGTGGACGCTACGCGATGAGCGCGACAGCGAGATTCGCTGTGCATATATGAATATTGTTACCGATTTATATGCGAAGCATTTCAGCGGAAATATCGGTAGATGGTGCTGCGAGCGCGGCGTGCAGTATATCGGGCACATTATAGAAGACATGAACTGTCACACCCATTTAGGTCTGGGACCGGGGCATTATTTCAAGAGCCAGACGGGGCAGAATATGGCGGGCATTGACATCGTGTTACACCAACTCGAACCTGGTTTCAATGAGCTGCGACATCTTGCGCCCATCAGCGACGGTTATGCCGATCCCGAATTTTTCGACCATACGCTTTCTGCTCTTGCTTTTTCCGAGGCATATATTGATCCGTACAAAGAGGGGAAATCCATGTGCGAGATATTCGGCGCTTACGGTTGGGGACTGGATATCACCAAAATGAAGTGGCTGCTCGATATGATGTTGGTCGGCGGGATTAACCATTTTGTGCCGCACGCTTTTTGCCCAAACTTCCCCGAACCTGACTGTCCTCCACACTTCCACGCACAGGGTAATAATCCGCAAGAGAGTGCGTTCGGGTATTTGATGAAGTATGCAGAGCAGATGTGCGATTTGTTTTCAAATGGTGCGCCTGTCGTCGATATCGGCGTGCTGTATCATGCCGAGGCGGACTGGTCGGGACGAGAATATATGTCGGTCGATCCTGTTTTAAAAACGCTGCACGAAAATCAATACAACGCTTTTATTGTTCCGTCAATGCGGTTGGATTTTGCAGAGAAACTGAAATGCCTGATTGTTCCGTACGCCGAGTTTTTACCGCAAGAACTCAAAGAGCGGTTAAACGGATTGCATTGCAAAGTGCTTTATGCTCCTAAAGAGGATATTGCGGAGATTGTGCTAAAGATGGATTCAATGGGGCTGCGCGACATAACGCTCGGTCATCCCGAAAAACATCTTAGGTTTTATCACTATCGTAAAGCCGGTAGTGAATATTATATGTTTTTCAATGCTGGTACGGAAGATGTTCGCGTTAAAGTGGATTTCGGACAGAAGGGTGCTTATAAAGTTTTAGATTATCTTTCCGCGCTCGAGTATACGATCGACGGGGAAGACGGCATCGCATTGGACTTGCCCGCCGGCAATTCCGTCGTATGCACGGCGGGTAGAGGAAAACGAAAGAGAGAAACGGAACTTTGCAAAACGCTTTCCGAACGATTTAAGGTATCTCTCAGAAGCGGAAACGAAAAGGAATTTTCCTTTTACAAGAATGTATCGTTGCCGTTCGACGTTATATCAAAAAACGAGCAGCCTTCCTTTGTCGGCACGGCGCGGTTTGAGGCGCCTGTTGATTTGGAGAGCGATAAATATCTTGTAAAACTTGTCGGCGCAACGGGGGACGCGGTATTATCGGTTAACGGCAGACATGTAGGTAGAAGAATATGTAAACCTTATATATATGACTGCTCCGATTTTATACAAAAGGGTGAAAATCGCCTTTGTATAGAACTTTCCGATACTCTGGGCGTAAATATTGCCGATAGGTTCTCTTGTTATAGCGCAATTGCTCCGTTGGGATTTGAAAGTCTGGAAATTTATAAGATCAAGGAATAACAAGTCCGAACGGTGGTTAGATGAGAAAAGAATATATTTATCCCGTAGGATATCCACGGCGATTTCGGCGAAAACTGTTATAAAGGCTATCGGCGCAGTTTGAGCCATGGTTGGAGTGCAGGTGCCGTGCCGCTTTTGCTTCACGACGTTTTGGGAGTTCAGATCTTGGAACCGGGGTTTAAGAAAGTGAAAATTACTCCTTGTTTGGGCGATTTATGCTGGATGAAGGGAAATGTTCCCACTCCGTTTGGCGTCATAAATGTCATCGTTTCAAAGCATGATGGAAAAGAGCAAATCGAGGTTTCGGCGCCTTCGGAAATAGAGATACTTACCGAGAATGACCGCAGTTTCAAAATAGAAAAAGTATAAGCGAAAAGGAAAGAATGTGTATGAAAGGACGAGTTACTATTCCCACGGACGAGAGTTTCGTGGAGGGTACGAAGGAGATAGTAAAGCTGTGGGGCGCAGACGCAGTACGCGACTGCGACGGGACGGAATTGCCAAAGAACGTGAAAGAACTCGCGGATAAGGTATATAATACCTATTTTGTCGTGCGCGGGGACAATGATTGGGCAGAAAAGCATCCGGAAGAAGCGCATCGGACGTTTCTGATGAGCGAACGGATTCTTGCGGAAAGGGATACGCTTCAAATAAACCCTATGCAGGGATATTTCGCTCGGCAGATACAGCCCGATTGGGAAAATGTGTCTTATTGGGAGGTGTACGATCGTACGACGGGCGAAAAACATAACGATTGGGCATACGACGCAAAATCGGGTTTCGTTACCGTACATAACGCTAAGGCGATGCATGAATACACGATAAATTTTCTCGCAAAAGTTATTTGGCACCCCGTGCAGATTTATAACTATCTCACCAATAATTGGACGTGCGCCAAACAGAAGATGTACGACCCCGCGTTCCCGAATACGGCAGAGTATATAAAAAAACATATGGAAGAGTGGTGCAACGCCCACCCCGAGACGGATGTTGTGCGCTTTACCACATTTTTATATCAGTTCATGCTCATTTTCAACGAAAAAGGGAAGGAAAAGTACGTCGATTGGTTTGGATACGGACTTTCTGCGTCTCCCGTCATGTTGGAAACTTTTGAAAAAGAATACGGCTATGCGCTGTGCTCGGAGGATTTTGTTCGTGAGGGGAATTATAACAGTCCCTTTCGTAATCCGGATAAAAAGTTTCTCGATTGGATGGATTTCGTGCAGAGGAAGGTGAGCAGTACCGTCCGAGAACTCGTCGATATCGTACATGCGCATGGAAAAGAGGCGATGATGTTTTTGGGCGACGACTGGATCGCCGCAGAACCTTATGGCAGGTATTTCAAGGATATGGATTTGGATGCGGTAGTGGGCAGTGTCGGAGGAGGAGTGACAGTTCGCATGCTCTCGGAGATACCGAATGTGAAATACAGGGAAGGTCGATTTTTACCGTACTTCTTTCCCGATACTTTTTTTGAGGGAAACGAAGATAAAGCTGTGGCGGAACTGAACCGTAACTGGATGACGGCGCGCCGCGCACTCATGCGCAAGCCTTTTGATCGTATGGGGTTCGGCGGGTATCTGTCGCTTGCGGCGAAGTTCCCGAAGTTCGTAAAGCGTGCAGGTGAGATTTGTGAGGAGTTTCGCGCCATCACCGAAACGGCGGGCAGTGCAAAACCATATTGCGGACTGACGGTGGCAATTCTCAACGCATGGGGGAGTTTGCGCTCGTGGCAGAGTCACATGGTGGCGCACGAACTTTGGTATCAGCAAATTTATTCTTATCAAGGAATTTTGGAGTCTTTGTCCGGGTTGGCCGTGAATGTAAGGTTTATCTCTTTTGACGATTTTTTGAAAGGTGTTGACAGAAATATTGACGTCATCATTAATGCGGGCGATGCAGGTACGTCATATTCGGGCGGGGAATATTGGAATAATGAAAAGCTGGTGGAAGCGGTGCGAGCATGGGTACGGGAAGGGCACGGATTTATCGGAGTCGGTGAACCGACGGCATACCAAAAAAACGGAAGATTTTTTCAGCTTGCCGACGTAATGGGGGTGGACAAAGAGCTTGGATTTACGCTTAGCGAGGATAAGTATAATATCGAAAAGAAGAAACATTTTATTACGGAAGACGTAGGCGAAAAAATCGATTATGGTGAGGGAATGAAGAATGTTTATGCCCTGAATGGAGCGGACGTACTTGATATAACATACTCCGGCAGGTTCAAGCGCAATGTAAACGTGGGAGAGGTAACCCTTGCGGCAAACGCTTACGGCAAAGGCAGGGGCGTGTACATAGCGGGGCTTCCTTATAACGCACAAAATGCACGAATTTTGTATCGCGCAATGTTTTGGAGTGCAAGTAAAGAAAAGGAGATGTATAAAGCTTTTTCTTCCGACCCAGATACGGAATGCAGCTATTATCCTGAATTCGGCAGATATGTTATTGTCAATAACGTTCAAACAGAACGGAAGACGATTTTTTATGACATAAATGGAGCGACGAAAGAAATATTTCTAAAAGGAGGAGAATGTCGTATAATAGAATGATAGAGAATATTGTAGAAGAATTACAATATTTGATTAGCGTATTGTTGGCAATCATACTTGGGTTTGCTATCGGATATGAAAGAAAACTGAGATTTACAGAAGTGGGTATCCGCACGCATACTATTGTCTGCGCGGGTAGTGCGCTCATTATGGTGGTATCGAAATACGGTTTCGGAGACAGCATTGAGGCGGATGCGTCGCGCGTGGCGGCGCAGATTGTATCTGGCATAGTTTTTTGGGGTGCCGGAGTCATTATGTATCGCCGGGATGCAGTATACGGAATTACAACTGCGCAGTGATATTGATGACTGCTGGAATAGGCATGACGGTTGGAGTGGAACTTTATATATTGGCTATTGGTACAATTTTTTGGTCGTCTTTTTTCAATGTGTGCTGCATTTGAAGAATCCATATTTTCAGACGAAACAATCTTATGCTTATCGCATAAAGTTTAATAAAATAACTACGGAAGAGCAAGACATTGACAAGTTGCCGCAAAATACTTCTTTGCGAAAAAATATATAGATTACGTTAAATCAGGCAAAAAATCCGGCTGGGGCTACGGCGCATTTGTTTATTCGGATGCGAATGCGGAAGCGTAAAACGAGGTTTTAATTGCTAAATTCAAAAACGATAATGGAGAAAGGAGAATAAATCACGGAACTGTTTTACGAAAAATTACAAGACTCATCGCCCGTATCGGCAGTGATTTTGTCGATCGGGATCATACTTATGTCCGGGTTTTTAATGACGCGCCTTACCAAGATTTTGAAATTACCGAACGTTACGGCATATATCGTGGCAGGTGTTTTAATCGGTCCGTTTTGTTTTAAGGCCGTGCCGCAGAACGTAATCGACGGTTCGGCGTTCGTATCGGACGTTGCGCTTGCCTTTATCGCGTTTTCCGCAGGAGAATTTTTCAGGTTCTCTTCGTTTAAAGGAAAGGGTAGACAACTTATCGTTATCACTGTATGCGAAGCATTGGCGGCGTCTCTTGCCGTGTTTGTGCTTCTGTATTTTATTTTGCGGCTCGGTATAGTGTTTTCGTTGGTTCTTTCGGCCTTAGCTTCTGCTACAGCACCCGCTTCCACGCTGATGACGATTCGTCAGACGAAAGCGAAAGGCGATTTCGTGGATACGCTCGTTTCCGTGGTTGCGCTTGACGACGTGGTGTCGCTTCTTGCATTTTCGATAGCTATTTCGGTTGCGATGGCAACTATGGCAGGAGGCGTTGAAGTCGGCGCCGTGATTTTGCCGTTTATCTACAATATTTTGATGGTTTTGCTTGGCGGCGTAGCGGGATATGTTTTAAAGTTGTTGATGACGAAGCGATCCAAAGACAACCGCTTAATCGTATCGATTGCTCTTTTGTTCGGTGTGTGCGGCGTGGGCGCCGCGCTCGGCGTTTCGCCGCTGTTGGCATGTATGGCAATGGGGACGGTGTATATCAATTTATCGGGAGACGAAAAACTTTTCAGGCAACTCAACTATTTCTCGCCCCCGATTTTATTGATGTTTTTCGTGCGCTCGGGAATGAGTTTTCGACTTGATACTCTTTTCGATGCCTCTTCCCGTGTGGCGGGCGTGCCGCTTATTTTGATCGGTTGTTTATATTTTGTCGTTCGTATTGCAGGTAAGTATGCGGGCGCGTATATCGGGTGTAAACTGTGCGAAAAACCGCAGAAAACTACACGCACCCTCGGTTTGGCATTGATACCTCAGGCAGGAGTGGCGATCGGTCTTTCCGAACTTGCGGCGCGGACTATCGGCGGCGTTACGGGTACTGTGATTCAGACCGTGATTATGTCGTCGAGTATTTTGTACGAATTGATTGGTCCTGCTATGGCGAAACTTGCATTGACGCTTTCGGGCGCGATACCGAAAGCGGGGGATAGCGTGTCGGGAAAGGTAAACGCTGCCGAAGAACGACCGTTGAAAAACGAACGAGAGGTTTTAATCGAGCGTATGCGTGAAATTCAGGAGGAAATCGACAGAAACAATTATGCTCGGAGCGAAGAAGAACAAGCGTTTACCGAGGCGGCGGAAAACGACGAAACGGAAGAATATGTTTTAAACGGAGAGAAGAATAGAAAATTTATCAATCGGAGATAGAAAATGAAGGATATAATCGCGAATTTTTTAGGCGAATGGTGCGTCGGTTTCAATGTGTGGGGCTTGGTATTCAAAGTGGCGATCATAGTTGTCATGTCTGCAATCGTGGGCTGCGAACGCGCCACGAAGCGGCATGCGGCAGGCTTACGTACGTTTATGCTTGTTTCTCTGATTTCCATGCTTGCGGCAGTTGTGGATAGTTATATAATCGGTACGCTCGGCGCGAAATTTTCATTTGCAGTCGGCGCGACGATTGTCGGGCTTGCGATTGTCAGTTCGAATACTATTTTATATAGTTCGAAAAGTCAGTTGAAGGGCTTGACGACCTCCGTTGCGCTGTGGGGAATGTGCCTGATTTCTATCTTAATCGGGCTTGATTTGTACACTGCGGCTCTGATTGCGTTCGCAGCGTTTATGCTGTGTTTAACGGGGTTTATGAAACCCGAATATGCGTTGAAACGTCGCTCGGATCATTTCGAAATTCACTTGGAATTAACGAGCAAAAATTCGTTGCAGGATTTTATTGCGGCCGTGAGGAAACTCGGACTGAAAATCGACAATATAGAGCTGAATACTGCGTATATGAACTCAGGTCTGTACGTATATTCGATTGCTTTGACGATTGTATCGGGCGAATTTAAAAAAGCGGTGAGGCACGATGATATCATAGCGGCGATTTCTTCGCTCGAATATGTGAATTTTTGCGAAGAGTTGGACTAATATAAAGAAATTATAAGGATGATAAGTTGCCGGAGAAAAATATTTATTAAAGAGAAAAAATCCTTTTGTGACTAGAAATCGACAGATAATTTGAAACGTATAGTTTCGGTTGTTTGTCGATTTTTTTATTATAAAAAATTGAGTTTAAAAAAAATTTTCAAAGACGGCATTTATTCAGGTCGGCGCGGGAATCGGTTTAAGCGATATAAATCAGGACTTGAAATACCTGATGAATAGCGGATACAAGTATGTGTTCATCGACGAAGTAACGCTTATCGAAGATTTTATCGAAGGCGCTGCGCTTTTTTCGGATATATTTGCCGCTTGCGGAATGAAAATCGTTTTGTCTGGTACAGATTCGCTCGGGTTCTTCTTTTCCGAAGACGAGCAGTTATATGACCGTTGCATTTTTCTTCATACCACGTTTATTCCTTACATAGAATTTGAAGAGGTTCTCGGCATAAAGGGAATCGACGAGTATATTTGCTACGGCGGAACGATGAGTCTCGGCGGCGTTCATTATTACGAAAAATCCACGTTCGCAAACAAAAAAAGCGTTGACGAATACGTTGACAGTGCAATCGCAAAGAACATTCAGCACTCTTTGAAGTGTTATCAATATGGCGGGCATTTCCGTGCGCTTTATGATTTATACGAGAAAGGCGAACTTACAAGCGCGATTAACAGAGTTGTCGAAGACGTCAACCATCGCTTCACTTTAGACGTTCTGACGAAAGATTTTATGTCTCATGATTTGGGGATTTCGGCAAGGAATTTGCGAAACGACAGGAAAACCTCAAACGATATTCTCGATCGGGTTGACAAAATTCTTGTCTGGCATACGGCGTAAATTGCAAGTTTTGAAAAAAACGCCTGAAAAAAAGATATTGAATTTTTTTCGTTCGTGTGGTACAATCACCTTATAAACGATATGATCGTACGAGGTTTATTATGAACGGAAACAAGATTATTACCGCTTTGCTGGTGGGAGTATTCGCTACGACGTCCTGCAAAAAAGCCGCCGAGAGTTTTCGGATTATATCTCCGGGCGGCAAAGTTTCGTTGAACAACGCCGAAATAGCGGATTTTATAGACGATTATTATTTCGGGAAAAGCCTTGAGTATATCGATAAAAGCAAAGGCGACAGATATTTCCCGGATTCCGTCGGAATTAAATGGAACGGCGTCTGCGGAGATTACGAATTAACGGTGTCTTTAAGCGAAGATTTTTCAAATGCGGTAACGTATAACGGTGAAGGTTCAGGCGCGCCGATCGACGGGTTATTTACCGGAAAAACTTATTTCTGCAAAGTAAAGTCGTCGAAAGACGGGAAAGAAAGCGAAGTAAAACGGTTCGCGACCGAACGCGGACCGAGGACCGTAAAAATAGACGGCGTTTCCAATACCCGCGATATCGGAGGGTATCCGACGGGCGACAAAGAAATAAAACAGGGTATGGTTTATCGAGGAGCGACGCCCGAAAAAATTACGGCGGGCGGTCTGAAAGAATTTTCGGCTCTGGGAATAAAAACGGTGATCGATTTACGCGAAAGATCTAGCCGCAATGAAAATATGCCGGGTATAAATTATATCGACTTGCCCGAAAAGGGCGGACCGTGCTACGCGCGCGGCGACAGAAACCTGTCGGAAGAACCGTTTACTTCCGCGCTCGTTCAATCGGTTAAAGTATTCGCCGACGAGAGTAATTATCCGATATATTTTCATTGTCAGATAGGCAGGGACAGAACGGGTACGCTTGCGTTTATAATAAACGGACTTCTCGGTGCCGACGAAAAAGATCTCGCGCTCGATTACGAACTGTCGTGTTTTTCGGCGGCGGGTTGCGTCGATTATGACGATAAAAATAAACAAATCGACGATATGACGACTAATTTCAACGGTATGAAAGCGTATTTTATTAAATATTCGCAGATGAAAGGATTAAGTTCTGCAACCGTTCAAAGCGGCATCGAAGCGTTTTTAATCGATAACGGCGTCACGGCAGAGGAAATTACGAAAATAAAAGAAATACTTCTCGATTGACGTAAATAAAGGCGGCTTCGGGGTCTGAAACCCGGAAGCCGCCTTCGTATTATTCGGTTTTTTCGCTGCGCGAAACGGTTTCTTTGAATTTACGGTATTGTCGGTAGAAAGTTACCGAACTGTTAAACCCGCACTTTTCCATTATTTCGCTGACGGACAACGTTTTTTCCGACAGCAATTCAACCGCTTTTTGCATTCTGATCTGGTTAAGGTAAGTTTTGAAAGGTACTCCGACGCACGTATTGAACAGGTAACTGCATCTGCCTTCCGAATAACCGAAGTTTTTTGCCATCGATTGCAGGCTGATCTGCTCGGCGAAGTGTTCGTTTATATAGTCGATGAAGCCGATTGCTTTTTCATTCGCGTACAGCGTTTCGCGGCGGTGCAAAGGGTAGGCTTTTATGAGCGCGTCGAAGAAAAGATTTGCGTAAGAGCAGTTAAGTAAATAAGTTTTGTCTTTTGCGTTCAGCCAGTCGTTCAGGATTTTTATCGCGGGTTTATTTTTTTCTTTGTCCGTCATAAACGAAGGAAAAGTCATATTTTCATATCGTCTGGTTAAATTTACGGTATATTCTTTACCCAAAACTATAACTATCGCAGATAAATTTTTTCTGTAATAATCGTAACTGTGTATCTGAAATTTATCCACGAAGCAAATGTCGCCGACGGTGAGAGTCTGTTTCTGATCGCGAATCCTGGCGACGGTTTCTTCGCGCTCTATATAAGCGAATTCAAGGCTTTCGTGATAGTGAGGAATTTCCAGAAGGTAAGGTTCCTTTTTAAGAAATATATGAAAATTGTCGTCTGCTTCGGTCTGGTAGAATAAATCCAACTTTTCTACGTTGTAGGGGTTTTGCATAATAATCCTGACGCTCCGATAAGTAATGACAAAGCCTATTATAACAGAATTTCGGAAAAAGTCAATAAATGTATGAAAATTAACGTAAATAATCGTAAGCGGTTTTAATAACCTCTGATTTGTGAATTATAAACACGTGAAGTTTTGACACAAACAACGGGGTTTTCGATATAGATTTTTTTCCTGTAATGGGTTAGAATATTTATATAATCGGGTAGGCGCGGAATTACGAAAATGATTTCTCTTTTTCACCTTTGAAAAGAAAATCTTTTAGCCGAAATTAAGGAGGAAAGTTTAATGACGAAAACGTTTCGCAAAATATCTGTATTGACATTGTTTACGGTATCGTTCTGCGTTTTTTTTGCGCTTGCGGGTTGCTCCGATAGCGTCGGCGATTCTTCGAAGAACGGTAAAAATACGTATACGGTCAACTTCGATCTTTGTACGGAACTTGAAACGACGAAAGTTTTGCCGAAAAAAGTCGAAAGCGGTTCAAGGATAGACAAACCGCAGGTTTACGTTACGGGCGATTACGAAGAAACGTGGGAAATCGAAGGTTGGTATATGGAAAAAACCTACGTTACGGAATGGGACTTTTATTTCGACGAAGTCGAATCCGATATGACGCTTTACGCCAAATGGAAAGCAAATATGCAATACTCCGTCAATTATTATAAGAACGGCGAAGATTATCCTACGTATACGACCAAAATAAAGTCGGGATTGCAGGCTGCAGAGTGCGACGAACAATTCAAGGGTTACGAAGTTTTCGGCTATTACACGTCCGCCGATTTTACGACGAAATTCGATTTCGAAACCCCGATTACCTCGACTACCGATATTTACGTTAAATTGTCCGATTATATTTATTTCACGCCGAGATATTTGTCTATGGCGGACAGTAAAGACGGCACGTCGGCGTCGCTTGCCCGCGACGGTAAGAGCGTAGAAATAACTTACGCCACGCCGAAAAGTTTTATATACGCGAAAGATCTGAATTTTGCGACGAACGGGTACGAACTTCTCGAACTCGCGTATAAACTCGACGGCGGCGCGCGCGCGGATATTTATTGGTACGCGTCGGACAGCGACGGTATGCCGATTGCTAATCAATTCGATTTCAACGAGATCACGAAGAGCGTCGGCGCGAAAGATTACGGCGCGGATATAACCGTGGACGAAGACGGCTGGACGCACGTCGTATACGATCTCACCCGTCCGAAGGGTTATACGGACGGCAGTATTACGTCGCCTCTGAAAGACATTGCCGTTCTCAACGGTTTCCGTCTGGACGTTACGGGTAATTACGCCAACGCCACGCTTACGGTAAAATATATCAAAGCGCATAAAAAACCCGCCGCCACGAGTAACGACGTAAATATCCACGTTGACGAAAAGCGCGTTAAAACTATAACGGTTCCGGTCGGCGAAACGCTCGAACGGCCGAACGACGCCGATATAGTTACGGGCAGAAGAGTAGAGGGATATTATACGACGCCTGCTTTCGACGACGGCAGCGAATACGAGTTCGGGTCGACCGTTGAAGAGGAAACGAATCTTTACGCGAAACTTTCCGACTATATATACTTCAACGGCGCAATGATTAAACAATTCACGCCTCTGGACGGAGCGGATACGACGTTAAACTCCGACGGGACGGTAACCGTCGCAGGCGCGAACGGGTCGTACGTACACAAGAAAGGACTTAACCTTGCGGTGAACAGAAGGGGCGAAATCGAGATAAGGGCGAAACTCGTCGGCATAACGAGGGTAGACGTCTGGATTTTCGGGGCGTATTCGTTAAACGGCGATTATAAAGTCGGCACCGATTACGGCGCGGACAACGGAGGATTAAGGTATCGCGGCGTAAACGCAGCGTACGGATATACTGCGGTAGCCGACGGAGAATACACCGTTATGACGTTCGATCTTGCGTACGCCAACGGTAATTCGGCGAAAGATCTGATTCTCGAAACGATAGCGGGTATAAGAATCGAAACGGCGGCCGTCGATTCTTCCGTATCCGAACCGAAAATGATTATAGATTACGTAAAGACCAAGACCGTAATACCCGACGGTAATTTAGCCGTAAGATATTACGTCGGCGAAACCGTTAAACATACCGCAAAAGTAAACGTCGGTTCGTACGTGCCGAAATTGAAAGACGAAGACGTCGCTTTCGGAAGGCAAATCGCGGGGTATTATACCGACGCGGCGTTGACGAACGCTTTCGACTTTACGAAAACGATTTCCGCCGATACGAACGTATACGTCAGACTTTCGGATTATGCGTATTTTAACGGAGAAATGCTTAAAAACGGATTTACGGGCGGCGCTGCGACGAAGACGTTGAACGCCGACGGCACGCT
>USHO01000016.1 GCA_900554485.1 uncultured Eubacteriales bacterium | reverse complement strand
AACGACGTATTAGTCAAAAATACGTCGTCAGACCACGGTTCGTTTTATTCTTGGCCGGCATACGTCTGTTCGTTTTTTTTCAGCACTATGCGTGTTTCCCTTTCGTTGCAACCTTTACAAAAACGCTCTTCGAGTCCATCTTTTTCAAACGTAGCCTCTTCTACCGTTTGCCACTCGCCGTAATCATGAACGTGAGCGGACGAGGTACGCCCAGGATCTGCTTGTTTTTTACAGCCGAACGCCGTAAAAGTCGCTACCGCAAACGCCATAGTGAGAATAACGATAAACAATTTTTTCATTTTATCCACCTTATAATATAGCCTTCAAAGATGACTACATTATAACATGCCATCCCCACGTTGGCAATATTCTGAATATTGTTTTTTTTGCTTAATATTTGCTTTTTACGTTTTTATAATTCATAACTGACTGTGAACTTGTGGCTTTTACCCGCCCTAGAAGGGTGCTTTGCCGACAAACCCGTAAACGGGTATCATTTTTATTGAAGCATCACATCGCACTATCCACATGTAAACAGGTTCATTTTGCAATAATTCAAGCATTTGCTGTGCAAATACATAATGATATGACATAATAATATATATAAATTTTGCTGAATTTTCTTTATCTCCACCCAATAGAACCGGAAGTTTATTTAAGCAAAAACGCCAACAAAAAGCGTAGGTCTAACATCGAGTTCGACCTACGCTTTTTTAATTAAACACCGATGAGATACATAATTCGTATCGTCATTTTAATTGCTTGACACGACGGATAGCATGTTTTATAATCAGATCGCTTAAATCAACGCCGGTACACTCATAAACCGATCTGAAATGCAGATTTGAATTGACCTCGCATACAATCGGCGTTCCGTCGTCGCCGAACAAAATGTCGACACCGCCGAAATCGAGACCTAATTCCTCGCAAGCCGTAATCGCCGCCTGTTTTTGTTCGACTGTCGGTTCATACCGAGTCGCCGTGCCGCCGCCGGTTATATTGGAACGAAAATCTTTATCGTTCTGCCTAAGCATAGTCGCAACGACTTCACCGCCGACGACGCATATCCGCAAATCTTTTCCGCGACTCGAAGAGACGAATTTTTGCATTAAAAACTCTTTATATCCGATTCTTTTTATTATTTCTACGCCGTCGGTATAATCGTTTGCGAGATAAACCTGCCGACCGAAAGACCCGTAAGCCTCTTTTATCACCATCGGAAACCCGAGTTCTTCAGCCGCCGACGCAAAAAACGACAAATCGGTATATCCGACGTTTTCAAAAGTCTTAGGCGCGACTATCGTTTCAGGCATAACGACTTTACCCTCCAGAGCAAGCGAGGTTTTTATTTTATTGTCGCACAACTCTATGGACTTTGACGAATTGAATACTTTCAGCCCCGACTTTTCAAGTTCTTCGGCAAGATAAATGTCTTTATCCCAGAAAATCACAAAATCGGGTTTCGCCACGTCGTTTGAAAAACAGCCGAGCGGACGCGAAAGATCGGACGATGTTTTTATCTCGACGTCGACCCCGTTTCTTTTACCGCTCGACACAAACATTTTATATAAATCGGTAAACTTCGCCGAATTCAAAAATCCGTTTACAACCAACCGGCAATTCATTGTTTCTCATTCTCCGCCGACATCGATTTTCTGCGTCTGACAGGAGGAGACGCAAGATGAGCGTAATAACAACATTCGATTTTCCCGTTGTATATTTTACGTTTTTTATCCGCCTTTTTACCGAAAAGCCGCTCGAAATCGTCGACCGGAGTAAGCGTATAGGCGCACCATTCGTCAAGTTTAGCAACCGTTTTACCGTAATCGCGATACAATTTTTCGACTTCTTTACGGTCGGAAAGCCTTTCGCCGTAAGGCGGATTGCTTATTATGACGCCGTGAGAAAATCTCGACGAAAAATCGCGCATATCGGCTCTTTGAAAATGTATATATTTATCTACGCCTGCCAACTGTGCATGTTTCCTTGCCAACGCAAGTTGTTTTTCATCGATGTCGAAACCGCTGATACGAACATCTTCATCCCGTAAAATTCCCGCAGCACATTCCTCTTTTACCCGACCGAAAATGTTTTTATCAAAGACTTTCCAATCAACGAAATCGAACGAACGATTTATACCCGCGGGGATATTCAAAGCAATCATACATGCTTCGATCGGGATGGTCCCGGTTCCGCAAAAAATATCAGCCAACGGGCGACTTTTATTCCACACCGACAATTCGACCAGCGCCGCGGCAAGCGTTTCTTTAAGCGGAGCCTCTCCGACCAATCCTCGGTAACCGCGCCGGTGCAATCCGTCGCCAGAGGTGTCAAGCGTAACCGTAACGTAATCTTTAAGAACGGCGACTTCGATTTTATATCTCGCTCCGCTTTCCGAAAGTTCGTTCACGCCGAACTTATTACACAGTCTTTCGCAAATCGCCTTTTTGGATATAGACTGAATCGCACTGTAAGCGAATAATTTCGACTGAACGCTTTTCGCGCCTACGATAATCTTTCCGTCTCTGTCGATATATTCCTCGAACGGAATATTTCTGATGCCGTCGAATAAGTCGTCAAAAGTCTCGGCTTTGAATTCGCCGAGAATGATTTCAACGCGATTACCCGTACGAAGGTTAAGATTGCACCTCGATACGGTCTCCCAGTTTCCGTCGAATTTTATTCTGCCGTTCAACGCGGCAAGATCGCTTTCGCCGAGAAGTTTATATAACTCTCTTTTTGTAACCGCCTCTATTCCCGAGGCGGAAGTGACACATAATTTCATAATTAAAAAGCGTCGTATAAGACGTTTATTTCGTCGCCGATGACCTCTGCCACGCAAAATCTTATATCCTCGTCGGGATGAGACATAAGATAATATTCGGCTATACGCCCGTATTTCTCGCGCTTATTTCTGTCGACAGCGTCTTTGGGATCACCGAACATTCTGCCCGAACGGGTTTTCACCTCGATGAAAAACGTTGAACCGTCTTTCTTCATAATCAGGTCAGCCTCGCCGAAACTCGTTCTGTAATTCTTTTTTTCAAGCGTAAAACCGAGCGCAGTCATATACTTCAGAACGGCTGCCTCTCCTTTTCGACCGAGAAGTTTTTTATGAAAGTCTTTCTGTGAATTCTGCAATATCCGTTCTCCTTTAACGCGTCGATATGCTCTTTCGTTCCATACCCCTTGTTCTTCTCAAACCCATATTCGGGATAAATTTTATCGTATTCCCTCATCAGATTATCTCTGTACACCTTGGCGACTATAGATGCCGCACCTATTGCATAACTCTTGGCATCGCCCTTTATTATGCCTATCGTTTTATACGGTAAATCAGGGACGAGAGCATCGACCAGAACAACGTCGGGCGTTTCGTTAAGACCTTCCGCGGCAAGTTTCATGCATTTTTCGGTGGCGCGTAAAATATTTATTTCGTCTATTTCGTCGGGTTCAACCCGCGCAATCGAAACCGCTATCGCTTTTTCACGTATGAGTTTATCCAGTTCTTCGCGTTTTTTCTCGCTTAACTTTTTACTGTCGTTTATACCCTTGATAATATCACCGTCTTCGGGCAATATCACCGCCGCGCATACAACGGGTCCCGCCAACGGACCTCTGCCGACTTCGTCTATCCCGGCAACAAACCTTGCATTGCCCGACCGTTCTTTATCGAATTCGATTTTTTCTGTCGTGTTGTCTGTTTTTTTCACGGTCTTTCCTCTAAACAGATTTTACCTATACGCTGTTTTCTGAAATCGTCTATCACCGCTTTAGCGCAACGCGTATAATCGCTGACGCCGCCTTTGAGAATAAATCCGCGACGCTTACATATATCGTCATACAGTTCGAGCGGCTCTTTATCGAGACTTTCCAGCGAATACTTTTCTTTAAGTTTATCGGGAGCGATAATTTTCAGTTCGTTGATAAGTTCGAGCGCAAGCCCCTCGGTATCGAGTACTTCGTCGTTTAGCGAACCTATATAAGCCAGATGCTTTGCATAAGTCTGATTTTCAAAACTCGGAGACGTCGTTCCCGGCGTATCTAGAAGTTCAAAATCACCCATTCTGACCCATTTATTAGCGCGCGTAACACCCGCCTTGTCTCCCGTTTCGGCGCGTTTACCCCCGGACAACGTATTTATAATCGTAGATTTTCCGGTATTTGGTATACCGGCCACCATAAAACGCAAAGTACGCTTTACGCCTTTTGCCTTATCTCTTTCCAGACGTTCGCTCATAACCTTGGCGCAAGCCGCTTTGAGTTTTGCCACGTCTTTTTTTGAAAGCCCGTCGGTAGTCTCATACGTCAGACCGCGACGCTTTAATTCTTCACATATAAGCGAAAGCGACCCCGATGAAATCGTATCGCATTTATTTACGCAATACACGACGGGTTTATTTTTGAAAATCGCCGAAAGTTTCGGATTGAAACAGGCGAACGGCGCGCGGGCATCCAGCACGAATATGACGCCGTCGCACAATTTAATATCTTCTTCCGTCTTTCTCAGAGCCTTGGTCATATGCCCCGGAAACCACTGAATTCTCTGAATATCCATTTTTTAGTTATGTTCTTACATTTTATCGTTCAAACCGTCGGCGCTTTTTATTCCGTCATTATTTTCGGGCGCGCATTTTGCTTTATATATGATACAAAATACAATACCGACGCTTTTTACTTCTTTTCGCCAACGGGTTCGTTTCTTTTATTTTCGGCAGACAAAGCGCGTCTTGCCTCTTTTTGTTTCCGTTTTTCTTCGGCGGCTTTTTCTTCCGCTTTGCGTTTTGCCGTTACATATTTGCGATAAAGATCCGGACGTTTTGCCTTTGTTATACGCTCCGCCTCTTCGAGCCGCCACTTATCGACGAGTTTATGATTGCCCGAAAGCAGAATTTCCGGAACCTTTTCGCCTTTGAACTCGGCAGGACGGGTATACTGGGGATATTCAAGCAGGTTATCGGTAAAACTTTCGTCTTTAAGACTTTCGTTATCGATAACTCCGTCGACATATCTGCATATAGCGTCAGTCACCACCATTGCAGGTAATTCGCCGCCTGTCAGAACATAGTCTCCTATGGATATTTCACTGTCGAAATATCCGTCGAGGACTCTTTGATCCACGCCTTCGTAATGTCCGCAAAGAAAAATAAGTCGGTCGTATTTCAATAGTTTTTTTATGTCTTTTTGTTCAAATCGTTTACCTTTTGGCGACATATATACGCGAAAAGCCTTTCTTTCGGGGTCGATCGCATCGACCGCAGACGCTATGGGTTGCGGCATCATAAGCATGCCCGCTCCCCCGCCGAACGGATAGTCGTCGCATTTAAGATGCTTATCTTCGCTGTACGCGCGTATATCGGTTACGCGGATTTCGACCTTTCCGTCCTTGGTGGCTCTGCCGATAATGCTTTCGGTAAGCGGAGTAAACATCTCGGGAAACAACGTCAGAATATCAATCCTCATACATTACCACCTCGGTGAACGCCGCGGCGTTCACGACGACTTCCTTATTCGCGACGTCAATCTTAACAAGTAAATTTTTAAGCATCGGGAATATAGCCGTTCCCTCTGCGGTATCGACGTAATAATAATCTACGTTTCCGCTTACGATGTCGCGAATTTTACCCATTTCTTTTCCGCTTGACAGATACAACGTACAGCCTACCACGTCTGAAACGAAATAATTACCCTCTGCTACGTTTATCTCACTTCTTAAAGCAAATACTTCTTTCTGTCTGAGCGTTTCGACAAAGTTTCTGTCGTCTACGCCGGCAAGTTTCAAAACCGCCTCTTCTCCGCCCGCATGACGAAACGACGCCACGGTATAATCGATTGAATTTATTTCTACGGTTTTTATATCTTTAACGGCAGCAAAATCATCGGCAAAAAGACGGACTTTAAGTTCGCCTTTTATACCCTGCGGCTTTGCCACCGCGCCTATTTCGATTTTTTCGTTGTTATTCATTTCTTACAGGGAATTCATATAAACGGTACGAAAATGCGGTCGCGCGGGAAAAGCGCGACCGCAAGTCCGTCAAGACTTATTCGGTCTTGCCCTTGATTTCTACGTTGTATCTCTTTCCGCCGCGAGGGGTCGCTGCTTTTACGAGCGCGCGGAGCGCTTTGGCAATCTTACCCTGACGACCTATAACTTTGCCCATGTCATCTTCCGTGAGATAAACGGTAACTGTCACCGTGTTTCCGCGTTCTTCGGTTTTATATTCCGCAAGTTCGGGATGTTCGGCGAACTGTTCGACGACGTAACGAATTAAATCCGTCATTTATAAGCCTCCTGAATTACTTCTTTTTCTTCTTGGGGTTGGTCTTCGAGGGAGACAATTTGTCAGACTTCTCGATAACGCCCGCATTCAAAAGAAGAGATTTTACGGTTTCGGTCGGTTGTACGCCCTTAGCAAGCCAATCTTTGGCTTTATCGGCGTCGATAACGACTTCGGCGGGACTCGTGGTCGGGTTGTAATGTCCGATCTTATCGATGTATTCGCCGTCGCGAGCCTTTCTGCTGTCGACAACTACGATACGATAAGTGGGAGACTTCTTGTCGCCGAGTCTGGTCAATCTCATTTTTACTGCCATTGTTATATCCTCCGTTCAAAAATTAACTATATTCAAATCGCCTTATCGCGCGATTTCCGTTTTCAGAAAGGCATACCCGCGCGTCCTCCGCGTTTGCCTTTCATCATCTTCATCATCTGTTTCGACTGCTCGAATTGTTTGAGAAGTTGATTTATTTCCTGTACACTCGTACCGCTGCCTTTCGCTATTCTCGTCTTCCTCGAATAGTTCAGAACAGACGGGTCGCGACGTTCTTTTTTCGTCATCGAAAGAATTATCGCTTTTGTACGTTCTATACGCTTTTCGTCTACGTCTTTATCGGAAATTTTTACCTTACCCATGCCCCCGCCCATCTGCGGCAGCATTTCCATCAGACCTTTCGCACCGCCCATGTTTTTAAGCATGTCGAATTGTTCGAGATAATCGTCGAGCGTAAAGGAGTTTTCGCGGAATTTCTTTTCCATCTTCTTCATCTGCTCTTCGCCGACAGATGCCTGAGCCTTTTCTATAAGCGAAAGCACGTCGCCCATACCGAGAATACGATTCGCCATTCTGTCGGGATAGAAAGGCTCCAGATCCTCGGGTTTCTCGCCGACGGACGCAAATTTTATGGGCTTACCGGTTACCGCCTTGATCGACAGACATGCGCCGCCCCTCGTATCGCCGTCAAGTTTTGTCAGCACGACGCCGGTAAGCGGCAACCTTGCATCAAACGTCTTGGCGACGTTTACGGCATCCTGACCGGTCATAGAATCTACTGTTAAAAGTATTTCGTCTACCCTTACGGCTCTGACTATATTTTCGAGTTCCTGCATAAGCGCGTCGTCTATATGCAATCTGCCCGCCGTATCGATAATCACCGTATCGAAACCGTAACGCTTGGCATACTCGATACCCTCTTCTGAAATTTTAACGGGATTACCCTGTCCTTTTTCAAACACTTCGACGCCGACTTTACCGCCGACGGTCTTCAACTGTTCTATCGCAGCCGGTCTGTAAACGTCGCAGGCGACCAGCAAAGGCTTTTTACCCTGTTTTTTAAGATACAGCGCAAGTTTACCGCAGAGCGTCGTCTTGCCGGCGCCTTGCAAACCGCACATCATTATAACCGTCGGCAAAGACGAAGACACGATGAGCTTGCTGTTCGTCGAACCCATCAGCGCGGTAAGTTCTTCGTTGACGATTTTAATTACCTGCTGTGCCGGAGAAAGACTTTTAAGAATCTCCTGCCCAACGGCTTTCTCGCTTACCTTGGCGATGAAATCTTTTGCAACGGCAAGATTGACGTCCGCCTCGAGCAACGCTATTCTCACTTCGCGCATCGCCTGTTTTATCTCGAGTTCGGTAAGTTTGCCGCGTTTCGTGAGTTTTGAAAATATATGATTAAGTTTTTCGGATAACCCTTGAAATACCGCCATCAGACCTCTCCGACAATATTTTTGATTTTTTCCAACTTTTCGCCGTCGCGCACGTCTTCCGCCAAAACCTCTTTTATGGCTTTTGCGGTTGCATAAACTTTGAGATTTTCTTCGTAAAATTCAAGTTTTCTGCGGGTTGCCGCAAGAGCATCCGACACGCTTTGGCGCGAGACTCCGTTTTCTTCGGCGATTTCGCCCAAAGACAAATCGAGCGAATAGTACGCCTCGGCGACATCCCTGTGTTTTTCCGTGAGCAAACCGCCGTAAATTTCAAGCAATTCGCTGTAATAAACGCCGTCCATAATTCGCCCCGAAAGTTTTAGCCGCAAAAATCAAACCGAACGCGACTTTCTATGTCGTAATTATACACCATACAAAACAAGGTGTCAAGCATTTTTACCTGACACCTTGCATTTTTTATATTTTTACTATATATCCGTTTTTGCGGGGCGCGGGCGACGGTAAATTCCCGTCGGCATAACCGAGCGCAATGCTGCCGATACCGACCAGATTTTCCTTAACTCCCCATTCGCGGAGCAGTTTTTTACCGTCTTCCGATGAAAACATCTCGCGTTCTCTGTGCACCCATACGGTCGCGAGTCCGAGCGAATGCGCCTCGAGCATCATATTTTCGAGTACGCAACTGCCGTCTTCGACGCAAGTATTTACCGACGCATCGGCAAGCACCAGTACAATCACCGGTGCGCCGTAGTAAGGATCCGTATTAACACCGAGGACACGCGCGTTAAGCGTTGAGACTTTATCTCTCGCGTCGGCATCGGTAATTGCGATAATAACCGGCGACTGCTTGTTTTTACCCGTCGGCGCATATTCGCCCGCCGTCAACACCTTATCGAGAATATCGGCAGGAACGGCATTCGGCTTGTACGCGCGAACGCTGCGCCTTGTCGTTATAATTTCAAGAATATCGTTCATATAACGCTCCTTCAGGCGGGTTGCCACCCCATTTTCTGTCCGGACAATATGTGGATATGAAGATGCGGAACGGTCTGTCCGGCATCGTCGCCCTGATTTATCACGAGACGATACCCGCCGGAAAGTTCCAACTCCTTTTCAAGCGTCGGAATTTTTTTCAGCATTCTCGCGACGAGCGCGGCATCGTCTTCGGTCATTTCGGCAAGATATTTGAAATGCCTTTTCGGAATGGCAAGAAAATGATTTTTTGCCTGCGGATTGATGTCCCTTATTATTACGAAATCTTCGTCTTCGTATACTTTATTGACAGGAATTTCTCCGTCGGCGAATTTGCAAAATAAACAATCTTCCATAAAAAACTCCTTTATGCGGTCGGCATGTGCATGTCGGATTATTTTTCGTTTACGAGAGTAACCGACTTTATACCGAACGGAACACTGTTATATTCGTCGGTATAATTTTCGGGGTTGCCGTTTTTCCACTGTCCGAGGAACTCGAAATTACCCGGATTTACCGCGAGCGGCTCGGGTTCCGGCTTTAAATGGTGCGGTCCGAACAAGTTACGAAGACTGGAATTGACGGTAATCGTAACTTCGTTTTCGCCGTCGGACAGAATGTCCGTGATATCCCCGCGATCGTCGAGTACGAAATCGACTTCGCCGTTTGCCGTTTTTATATCTGCAGTCATAAACCTGCCGTCAAGCCTCAATATCGCCCTGCCGTCGGTCGGCTTAACGATTTTACCTTTATACACAACCTGCCCCTTAAAGAACGGATAACCGTTTTCGTACAGTTTATCGGTTACTGCGGGTAAAGTCTTCCTCGGAGACAGACTACGGTCTTTTTCGACGACGAAATCGCCCCTGAGATAGGTGGTTTCTATCGACGTATCGTAATACAGGCAGTTTCTGAGACTTTCGGTAGCGAGAGGGTCGAACAACGCGAAATTTACTCCGTCGTGTTCGTAAAAGTCGAAAGTATAAACTATTTCGTTTTCGCCCCCGACCAGTTTATCGGTTATATCCGCCTCGACGAAATTAACGTCGAACGTTCCGCGCCTGAGAGTTACGGGCTTACCGTTTACGGTCAGCCGTTTAATATCCGCCTTTTCCATAACGAATGTTAAAGGCATAATCTCGTTTAACTTAAACGTCTGTTTTACACCGAGTTCACCCTTATAATCTTCGCGCAATAAATCTTCAAAATGTCCGTATATAGGACGGACTTTGCCGAATTCGGCATTCCCGCGCGCTATTTGGCAATAATCCATCACGAGATAGTTTTCTGTAACGGACGATACCGAAAATTCATCGGTAAAATCTTTTTCGCTCGATTTTACGGTTGACGCCTTGGCGGTCTCGTCTTTTATAAATACTAACCCCTCGCCTGCTCGTAAATCGAATTCGTCCGTAGCATTTTCCTCTGTCAGAGCGGATAAATCGAAAATCTTGTAATTATCGGCAAGCCCGGAGAGCTTTACATGACTATCTTTGTCGTACGATAAATTTTTGATAAAGATAAAATCACCGAGTTCGCCCGACCTGTGCGCGACGAAAGTTCTGCCGTCTTCGCAGGAAAAAGCGAGTTCTGTATTGGCGGTCAACTCGTCATAAGACATATTGCCGCTTAATTCGACGTCGGTTTTTACCCCGTCGACGTATTGCGGTTTCCCGAGTACGCAGAGTTTACCGCTGAAATGCTTTAAGATTTCGAGCGTATAAGCCGAAATAGTCTTCATTTGGGGTACAAGCACGGTCTTGTATAATCTTTCGCCCATTTTAAGACCGCCTTTTTCGTTTTTCCCGTACTTTTTAAGCAGAGTTTCGTCGATATAATGGTAAGTCACGCCGTGTTTACGCAAATCGGCAACCAACGCGGCGAAACGTTCCTCCGTCTCTTTGATACTCGGATAATCGACCTCGCGGATGTAATCGAGCCAGATGTCGCGCATCGGATGAATTATCGCGATATCGACTTTCTCTTCGGTATTAGCGACGAGATAACCCAGACGATTGAAATATTCGTTAAACGTACCGAAACCCTTGAACCAGTTTCCGTGCGGAGAAAATACCGGCGGATGATCGGTTTTACCGCCTCTTGCCATGGAATACGGATAAAGATGCTGACACATCTTATTAACGCCGAGGAAGTACTGCACATCGCCTACGCTTTTAAGTTCGTACGGCGTAACGTCGTTACCCGAACAACCGTAAGTCTCGGTAAGAATATGTTTTTTGCCGAGTTGACTCGAAACGCTTGCTACCTGTTTGGGAGCGAGTTCGGACGTCGGGATTCTTCCGAGGTCGTCCATTGCGGGAATATCCTCGTATTCGTAAGTAGGCATGACGCCCGCGCCGCCCCACATCTGCATTCCGAGCGAAGTTTCCTCGACGGAATGCCCCGTGAGTTTACAGCCGTGCGCGCCGCACCAGTCGTATAGTTTTTTGTAAAAGTTCGTGACGTACAGGCGGTTATGCTCGGCATAATACTTTTCGCGGAACGCATACCCGCGAACGTCGGATTTGAAAAGCCATATAAGCCCGTCGCGTATATCTTCGCCGTTTTCGGTAAAAGCCTCCGCCGCAGCGGGAGCGAACGGCGTAGCCCATCTGTAATATTGCGGTTCGTCGGTGAAAAATCCTACCAACTCTTTACCGAAATAATCCTTGAAACGTTCGTAATACTTTTCGTGCGTTTCTTTTATGAAAGCATCGACGACGGCGGGATTCAATATGTCTGTATTCGCGGGGCTCACCCTTAAATAAACGTTTTCGTATACGTCGACACCGTTCTGCGGCTCGGTAACGCGTTTATACCCGCCTTCGCACGCGACGTAAACACAATATGCCTCGGAGTCGAAAGCACCGACTTTATGTTCTAAAAATCTTGCGCGGAAATCGTAATTTTCAAGCAATTTACCGCCGACAAAACCGCTCGGCCAGCCGTTCTCGTCGTAAACCCATGCCTCCATTTTGAGTTTTCTTGCCTCTTTAAGACACGCCTCTACGCACGAAAACCATTTTTCGCCGAGATACTCGTCTTTAAGCCCCGTTCTCGCATGCATTATAAATCCGCCTATATTCGCAGATTTCATTTCCCTTATCTGCTTAACGAGTTCATTTTCGTCCAGACTGTTGTTCCACGACCAGAACGGAATACTTTTATATTCGTTCGGTACGTTTTTAAGCGCAGTTAAAAGTTGATTCGTCATAAACTCCTCATTGCGGCGGCAATAATACGAAATAAATCGAATTCATTCGCCGCATTTATATTATATTGCGAATGAATTATACTACATAATTTGGCTTATTACAAGCATTTTACAGAAAAAAAATCGCTCGATCATAAAGATTATAAAATCGACGGATACGTTTTAACGATGACGTTTCCGACGTTGCCCGTCGGTTTCGGAATAATTATTCTTCGGCGTATGCCGCAACATAAAAACGACGGCGGTAATGAACGTTTACCGCCGTCGATGTTATTTTTTCGATTTAGTATTTTGAACGGGGTTCTTTCTGAATCCTCTGCTTTCCGCCTCTCCCGGGACGATGCCGACCGATACGTTATCCTCTTTTCTCGAACGCAAAGCCTCTACAGGCTCAGGCTTAACTTCAAAACGATAATCTTTACCGTGTTCGAATATACGCTTCTGAATTACGTTATGCGACGCGAGCATATCCGCGTCCGGAGTAATAGTCTTTCCGTATTTGAAAAATGCCGCCGATTTAGGAAGATTTTCGACTTTTTCGTAATCTTCGCCGACGGAAGTGTACTGAGCCGTATTCGCAAGAATATCCCTGACATAGTCGACGTTTTCGTGTAAAGACAGAGGTTCGGGGAACTTTCCGTCCGGAATCACTTCTTCCGGATCTTTGCGCCCGTAAGTTTTCATGAGTTCGCACGCTCCGTGCAGATGAGAAATTTCCGTACGGAAATTTTCCTCCCAGATCCCCTTTATATATTCGTCGGTTTCGGTCATATAGCACGACCAGTACAGATAACATTCGCAATATTCGTGCCAGAGCAACATTTCAAGCCAGCTTCCCTTCGGATCGATTAAAGATTCGTATTGCGTAACGTGTTCCTCTTCGACAAGCGCGATTTCCTGATAGAGCCTGCGCGACAAATCGTCGTTGCCGAAATTTGCCACGTTCATATAATAATTCATAGTCTGTTGCTCGGCGGCGGTAATTATCATCGTGGCAAGTACGGTCCGTGTTTCGGCTTTTTTATTGTTCACGGGTTTTCTTACGTTGTCCGTAGGATAACGATGATGCGCTATCGTCGGTCTGCCGGGCATAATTTCGGTATACTTTCCGACCAGACGTTCGGCAACTACGCCTTGCTCCATTTCGAGTTTGTTTGCATAGCGATACAAATGATCGAAGTCTTCCAGAAGAGCGAAATCCAAAGCCTTTTTCACGTTGAAATCCTTCTCTTTTTTTGCGAGTTCGGCTGTAAGATCGACTGCCAGTTGCTCATAACCGATAGTATGTTCAAGCACGCTTTCGTCTACGGGTTTCAGCATCGAAATTTTAATCTGCTGACGTTTTTCCTGCGCACGGGTCAACGCGAGTTCGCGACGCAGGTCGTTATTTCTGACGTGACGGTCGAACTGATGAGAAAACCAGTTTGATTCAAATTCGGTTCCGTTCATCAGAATAATTCTGGTCTTCGTATAAGGGTCGACTTCGCGTTTATCGTAAGACTTAGGATAGAGTTTATCCCATGTTTCAAACACAGGCTTTTTTAAGGGCTTTTCCTTAAAAGGATTCATATTAAAAATACCTCCTGATAAAATCCGTTATAAAGGATTTCCTTAAAAGATATTTTTTATACATCCGCCACGAAGATCGTTCGCCGCGTATCGAACGCCGATAACGGAACAATACGGCGGTTTTATATACGACACGCCGCCCGACGCAAATATTCGCATCGGGCGGCGTGCATTTCAGACAGAAACAACATCCGAAAATCGATTAAACGTATTTCGGGTCTTCTTCTTTAGTAATACCTTTTTGCTTGTTACGGTAATCTTCTATCGCAGCCTTGATAGCCTCTTCGGCAAGAACCGAACAGTGTATCTTCTGCGGAGGAAGACCTTCAAGCTCCTCGACAACCCTTTTATTGGTCAGCTTCAAAGCCTCCTCGACGGTCATACCTTTTACCATTTCGGTAGCGGTTGAAGACGTCGCTATCGCAGCCGCGCAACCGAAAGTCTTAAACTTGGCGTCGGTTATAACGTCGTTGTCTATCTTCAAAGTTATCTGCATTATATCTCCGCAAGCGGCGTTGCCGACCTTGCCGAGACCGTCGTAATTTTCGACTTCACCTACGTTTTTGGGGTTTTTGAAAGCCTCCATTACTTTTTCGTTATACATCTTTAACCTCTCCTTTCAAATCGAATAAGGGCGACATCGCGCGAAGTCTCGCAACGATTTCTTTTAATTTATCCACGGTATAATCGACTTCTTCGACCGTGTTTTCTTTGCCGAAAGTAAATCTTATCGAGCCGTGAGCAACCTCTTCGGGAACTCCGCAGGCAAGCAGTACATGCGACGGTTCAAGCGACCCCGACGAACATGCGGACCCTGATGAAACCGCTATACCGGCAAGATCGAGACTGAACAAAATCGATTCGCCCTCGATATAATCGAACGAAAAATCAGCGTTGTTCGGAAGTCTCTTGCTGCCGTCTTTCGGTCCGTTAAGTTGGCAGTACGGAATTTCGTTCTGAACTCTCGAAATGAATCTGTCCCTAAGCGATGCGACATACTTTCTGTCTTCGACGATAGTCTCTTTGGTAAGTCTTAACGCCTCGGCAAAACCGACGACGCCCGGAACGTTGGTCGTTCCGCCCCTGCGCATTCTTTCCTGATGTCCGCCGGAAATAAGTCTTGCAAGCGGAACACCCGTCTTTATATACAGTGCGCCCATACCTTTTGGACCGTTAAATTTATGCGACGAAAAACTCATCATATCGACGCCGAGATCCTCTACGTCGATGTCCAGCGCACCCATAGCCTGAACGGCATCGGTAAAAACTTCGATCTTATGTTCTTTGGCTATTTTGACGATTTCTTTTATCGGCTCGATAGTACCGACCTCGTTATTCGCCATCATACATGCAATAAGAATCGTATCGGGGCGAATCGAACGTCTGAGTTCGTCAAGATCGATAAACCCTTCTTTGTCGACGCCGATATAAGAGAATTCAAAGCCTTCTTTTTCGAGTTCGTGAGCAGTCGTCAGCATCGCGGCATGTTCTATTTTGGAAATTATAACGTGCTTACCCTTATGAGCAAGCGCTTTACACGTTCCGCGAAGAGCCCAGTTGTCGCTTTCCGTTCCGCCCGAAGTAAAGTAAACTTCGGCGGGTTTCGCGCCGATAAGACGCGCTATAGTGTCCCTCGCCTCGTCGACAGCCTGCTGGGCATCTCTTCCGTAACCGTGCTGGCTGTTCGGATTGCCGTATACTTCGGTGAAGTACGGCAACATTTTCTTGACCACTCTGTCGTCTACCCTTGTGGTGGCGGCATGATCGAGATAAATCTCTTTCATAAGTACACCTCTTTATATGTTTCCGTCGACGATGTCTTTAAGCGACACGCCGTCCAAAATATCGTTTATACCGTCGAAAAGTCGTTTCCAGAGAGCGCTTGACGGACAGCAACACCCAGACTTGTTTACGCAGCCGATTATCTCCATATTATCTTCTTCGAGAGCCCTTACGACACTACCCATTTTAATGTCTTCCGGCGGAACAGCAAGCGTATAACCGCCGCTTACGCCTCTCTGAGATTTCAAAGCTCCGACGCCGATTAAAATTTTTAACACTTTTTCGAGATATTTACTCGAAACACCGGTATATTTTTCGAGTTCCTTTGCCGAAAAACTTCTGTTTTCAGCCGCGATAAGGCTTAAAACCTGAACTCCGTAATGCGTTTTTGAAGATATTTTCATAACCCCTGCACAATTCCCGCCTCTCAGGTAGGAATTCCGATAGTATTATAATACCCGCTTTTCGCTTTGTCAAACGTTTGAAATGTATTTTTTATAAAAAATAACGAGCGCGATTAACGCCCGTTATTTTATATTTTTCAATATCGGAAACCGTATTTACCCGCCTGACAAGCGACGAATAAATTATAAATATTTTTTGAGATCTTCCACGCGATCAAGTTTTTCCCACGGAAATTCGGGTCTGCCGAAATGACCGTAAGCCGCCGTCGCCTCATATATCGGACGACGCAAATCCAGTGTTTTGATTATCGAATACGGACGCATATCGAATTC
>USHO01000015.1 GCA_900554485.1 uncultured Eubacteriales bacterium | reverse complement strand
TGCAGGCTGGTACGAAAGTGCGGACGGCGGAGAAACGCTTTCCGACACGGAATTCGGTTTTGCATATATGCCTGCAAGGGTGTTCACGCTTTACGCAAAGTGGGCGACTGCCGACATCAAGGGCAAGACTTTCAATAAGGTTGACGCAACTGTCGAGTGGGAGTCCGAAGCCGTCAAGCAAGCGCTCCTTACAGAAATGGAAATGACGGAGGAGCAATATCTTCAATTCGTCGCTTCATCAAAGATCAAGTTTGAGTTTGCGCCTGACAAAAATACCGCGACGGTGACCTATGATCAAGGTCCGGGCGAAGTAGGCGGTCAAGGCAGCTTCGGTGTGCTGTATAAAATCAAAGGTACTGCCATCGTGTTTTACGACAGCCAAGAAGATATGGAAAAAGAAATTCCCGCTCACAATTACGGATTGATTGCCGGCTCGACGTTTGAGTTGTCCGCAGATAAAACAACCATTATACAGACTAATTCCGAACCGGGTTTGGGCACATATAAATTTATTTACAAGGTTGCCAAATAAACCGGCGTAAAAGGAACAAACACAAAAAAACAACGGTTTTAGAGCGCAAATACCGATTTGCGGTTTGAAATAAATCAATTCAAGAAAAAGGAGACAAAAACAATGAAAAGGAAATCGATCTTCACATTTTGTGCGATAGCGTTGATGTTTGTTTTGTCGCTTTCGGTTCTTACCGCTTGCAACAAAAATAAACATGAGTTTTCAAGCGAATGGAAGTTTGACGAAACAAATCACTGGCACGAATGTACCACGAAGAAACACACCGACACATCGGAGAAACTCCCGCATGAGTTTAAGGAAGAAATTGTGAAAGCAGCGGACTACGGAGTGGTCGGCGAAAAGAAATTCACGTGCAAAGACTGCGGATATAGTTATACCGAAGATATCGACGCACTTGGCGCGAAGGACAACGAAATCGTACTTGTTGCCGGCAAAACGCTTGGCAAGGAATACGACGGAGAAGTTGTTTCGATTACGAAAGACGATTTCGTAATTGAAGGCAATCGCGCACCCACAATTATGTTCAAGGTAAAAGGCGCGGACGACAATACGTACACTGCAACCGCCCCGAATAAAGTCGGCGAATATACCGTAAAAGTCAGCGTAGCAGCCACGGCAGAGTGGAAATCCGCGACAAAAACTTTTGACTTTGCAATCACCCCCATGGTAATCGGCGTTGACTGGGAGCATTCATACGATAATTCAAATGTTATCTCAGGCGAACCCGCCGAATTGCTTTATGGCGAAGAAGCAACAATTACCGTTACAATGAGTAGCGCCAACGTCGGCGCGACGGTTCAAAGCTTTGAAATCACCGGGAAAGACGCGGGCAATTACAGCCTTGCAATAGAAAACGTCAACGTGGACATCGTCAAAGCAGACATTAACTTTGAAATCAGCAATGCGAGCGCATTTAATGAGTTGTTCTTTGTCGGCGCAACGAATATCCCCGATCCCACAACAAATTACGTTGAAATCGGCACCGGTTACGGCGCAAAGACTATCGATTGGATAATGCACCTTGGTGACGGCGTTTGGAGTCGCACCCTTACAAAAGACGAAGTAATTGGAACAGCAGGCGAATATCGCGTGCGCATTCAATATGCGGAAGGCGACAACTACAATTTCGGAGCCACCCAGTACGTCAGCTTCACTGTAAAGAAAGAAAACGTACTTACCATAAAAAATATAATCGGTCCTGATGGTAATCCTATCGCCGGCATAACCGATAGTACTTTAGGAATTAAGTTTGGCGAAGATAGAATTAATATGCAGGCTCAGATAGACGGATTATGCGAATATTTGACAAACGCAGACAATGCAGAGAAATACTTTATTATCAGAGTTCAGTGCGGAGAAACCGTCATTGCAAGATTTGAAAGAAGAGGCGTGCAGACCATGAGCGATTTACATTATGTGTACACGTATGGCGGTATGTCGTTCGATAATGACCGAGTGGCCGGTATGCATTTCGATTTGTTTGGCGCAAACGAGTACGTTAGCGCGGAAGGCAAATGGATTGGTAACGAAGATTTGGAAATTACGATAGAAATAACAGACTCCAAAGACCACCCCGTACTCAGCAAAGACTCTTTGCAGAACAGCTCATCGGTTGGAGGCGGTCAAATCGCGGTGTTTGAAGTGCAACTTCCCGAGGGAGATGGCATTATTTGCACGTTCGACGTGAGTTGGTCGGGTTCGCCGAAGAATATCGAAATGGTATTGTACGATGCGGTTACCGGTTCCGAAACAAGCATTGTTGTTAATAAAGTCGGCGAAAACAAATTTACGTTCACGGAAACTTCCGGCAGAAAGAGTTTTTACTTGTACGTAGAAGAGTTGGAAGCGACCAATAATGCTTCGGGGTTTACGATAACGGCTTCCTTTGAAACCTCGACGACAAGGCTTGAATTTCCCGAGGGCGCAAATGAACTTTCGTCCGGAGAATTGACCTATGCGGCAGGCGAAGAAAAGAAATTTGTTATCAAAGTTGGTGCCGGCGTATCGTTTGGAATGAAGTACACGATTTCAAATATCCCCGCAGGCGCAACCGTAAAGGTTTATAGAGAAGACGGTACAGAGGTTACTTTGTCGACGGACAATTCTTTTGAGCTTCTGAGAAATGTGCCCGTAAGAGATTATACCATCGTTGTCACAAACACCACCGACAGCAATCTGAACATTAATTTCAGTATAAAAAGAGAACAGACGTCCGGAACGATTGTAATTTCCTGATTGAAAGCATAGCAACAAAATAACAACAACAAAAAATCGGATAAGCGGGGTAAAACCCGCTTGTCCGAAAAACATTTTACTTAAAGAAGAAAATAATTAAATTAACATATAAAAAATAACAACGGTTTTAGAGCGCAAATACCGATTTGCGGTTTGAAATAAATCAATTCAGGAAAAAGGAGACAAAAACAATGAAAAGGAAATCGATCTTCACATTTTGTGCGATAGCGTTGATGTTTGTTTTGTCGCTTTCGGTTCTTACCGCTTGCAACAAAAATAAACATGAGTTTTCAAGCGAATGGAAGTTTGACGAAACAAATCACTGGCACGAATGTACCACGAAGAAACACACCGACACGTCGGAGATACTCCCGCACGAGTTTACGTGGACAGAAAAAACGCCCGCAGGCGTTCATACGGACAAAGTCGAAAAGGGCATATGTGAATGCGGATACGAAACCGAAAGGACAATTTCCGACACCGCAACGCACACTTACGGAGCGGAATGGAAAAAAGACGCGACGGGACACTGGCACGAATCGACCTGTGACGTAACGGCTCCCACGCATGACGTAATGAAGAGCGATTTCGCCGCGCACACCTTTGACGAAGGCGTAGTTACCAAACCTGAAGGCTACGGCGTAGTCGGCGAAAAGAAATTCACCTGCACGGTATGCGAATATAGCTATACCCAAGAAATTCCCGCACTTGGCGCAAAAGACAACACTATTTCGTTTGCTAACGATTTAGTTGATGAAAAAACCTATGACGGGTTGGCGTTTATCATTGATCCCGCGAAGGTCAATCGTAAGGGCGACGGCGAAATCACCATCACTTACAAAGGCGAAAACGACACTGCGTTTTCCGCGACCGCCCCGATTAACGCCGGCGAATATACCGTGAAAGCAACCGTAAAAGACACGGCAGAGTGGAAAGGCGGCGAAACCACCACGACTATCATAATCAACAAACGCGAGATAACTTTGCCCGCAGGCGTTTTCGTAAGAAAACTTGGAGAAAACCTTGAAAGCGGAAAGTTCGGTTTGACGTGCATAAACGTCGCGGCAGATACGAACAACGTCGTAGAATGGGTGACGATTGGCGTTCCCGAAACATACTATGCGATTGGTATACATACAATCGGCGCCATCGCCTTGACCGTGGACAACGACAACTTCGAGCTTAACAAAGGCGCATACGACACGGTCAGATTTACCGTTTGGAACGCTCCCGATTCCTTCTATGCCGGAATCCAAGACTTGTACACCTTTTCCGGTAGCAGTGAGGTTTTGATCACAACAATAATCGCTAATGGCACGGTGAAAAAAGGCGACCAACTTTTAGTCAATGAAATCGGCAAGATAATCACCGTGAATAAAATCAAAAAGGGCACAGGCACGTCGGCGACAGAGGTTGAAACGGCAACCGCCGGTGAAGAAGTAGGCTTGTATATCGAAGGCGTAACGAAGGCTGAACTTAATAGAGGATATATGCTGTCCAAGCCCGATACGATTATCGGTTATAGCAAGGTCACGGTAACAATAAGAGCGTTCACAAAAGACGAGGGTGGTCAAAACGTCCCAATTCAGACGGGAATTAAACCGAATGTTGCCTTTGCCGACACGTTCGGTGAAGTGATCGGAAAAGCCACGTTCCCGGAAGGCGCCGATATGATCATGCCCGGTGCAATGCTTGAAGGCGTCACCATTGATTTCCAAGGCAAAAAAGTCCCCGCATTTGTCGGACGCAGGTTCACACTTAGGGCGGGCGGAAAAACTATTGCCGAGTGCATAGTCACCGCAGTTCCTAATGCGACAAGAGTTAGGAGCGGTTTTATGTTAGGCGTCCCCGGCACCAATGTCATTGAGCCTATCGAGCTTGGCGAAAACACATTTGCGGTCAACCTGAACAGAAGTGATCTCAGCGAAAAGCTTAAAAACGCCAAAGACACCGATACAATCGAAATAAAATTTATTAATAAAGGAAAGGACATCGCAAAATACACTCGCACTCCCGGCACAGGCGCGGGGGTATACAATGAAGTTGGCGGAAAGATAGTCGGTTCATATCTCATCGTCGAGTTTTATAAAAACACTGGATCTGATCCCAAACTAACCGGTAATAACGGCGAATGGGTTTTTACAGGCGAGGATATATATATCGGACTTCAAGTTGAAGTTAAACCCGCTTCGGGAACCTGAGCGACACTGCAACCATCGTAGCAAAATAACTTAAAAGTTATTATCTGATCAAATAGCGGATAAGCGGGCGTAAAAACCCGCTTATTCACCATAAAGGTGTTTTATGAAAAAGATATCAAAACTTATTTCGGTTGTCCTTGTTCTTGTTTTGGGCGTGATACTTGTCGCGTGCGGGAATAAGGGCGGCGGCGGTGACAATACCGCGACCACCGTCAACGAACTGACCGCAGAAAGCGGCGTTTCGGCAAGCGGGACTTTTGAGGGCGGCTCCGCACTGAAAGCAGGAGCTTACGCAGCCGACAGCGAACAAGGAAAAGCGGCTATTGCTGCGATAGACAAACCTTACGACAGTGCTAAAATTGCCATTTTTGACATTTCCGTTTCAAAGAACGGCGAAAAGGTTCAACCTAACGGCAAAGTGAAAATCACTATGCCGAAACCGTTTGAGGCGGACGTTTACGTTACCTATCATATCAAGGGCGACAACACGGCGGAAGAACTCGAAACCGCGATTGACGGCAATAATATATCTTTTGAAACGACAAGTTTTTCATACTTCGTGGTTACGACGGAAAAGGTTGCTCACCGCACTAAACTCAATTATAAAGGCGTGTGGTATCAATCGTTGCAGGGCGAACCCGTCGACGAAACGAGTAGTTTCCAAAACGATCCGTATATGATTGAAAAAGAGGGCGACGCGTTTAAGATTGCGGACGCCGCCCACGAAGACACGACATTGAAACTTTGTTATAATCCCGATAACTTTAAGTACGACGCGCGCGCAAGAGATAAAGTGGGGTATCTTATCGGGAGAGGCGGAGAAGACTGGGAGTTTCGCGCCGAACTTCGCGCAGGCTCGCCGAACGGGCCCGCGATCGCGAAATGGCACGGCTATGAAATTTATGGTTATTACAGATACGAAACCTACGATGACGGCAAAGAGGTCGCGTGGACGGAAAGTCATTTTTTGAATTTCATCGGCGAGGTTCACCCAAAGCTTGAATACATACAGTTCGTTTCCGTTAAAAACGTTGACGGCTATACGGACGAAAACGGCGGGGGGATTTCGGAAAAAGACGCCCTTGACGTTTACGTCGTGCGTACGGTGATAGGCACTTCGCACAGATTGAACAGGGAGCTGATGGCAAGTCGGTACGGAGTTCCCAAAATTTCCGAAAAAGCCGTAAACACCAGAATATCTTCCTACGCGGGATATCCGCGCTACTGGTGGTTCTTCGATATCGATGAAGGGAAGCCCACTCACTGGCTGCTTATCAACGGCAACGTCAGGGCAACGGTTTTTAACGGGCGCGGTGAATTGGTCAATTCGGCAAGCAGTATGAGAATGGATTTCGATTACGACGAAAACCTCGATATGGGCTTTTCCGAAAGCAAGTGTAACAGATATTATATTCTGCTGGAAGAAAACGGCGTTGAAAAACCCGATTGTAAAATGGATTTACAGTTTTTAGAAAACTCGTAAAGTATGGAAAAAATATTATTACGATATACTGAATAAACATAAGCCGTCCGAACGGTCGGCGACGGAGAGAAGTTATGAAAGCAATAAGAAATCTTATTATAACTCTTGTGGTTATAGTGGCAATACTGGGGGTTGTCATTGTCGGCGGATACGTCTACGTCCGCACGACGTACGGCATAGACCTTTTCCGCACCGCGGGACAACTGAAAACGCTCTCACAAGACGTGGACGAATCCGCGCTTTGTCCGAACGCTTACGGCGAGCAGGATTTCGTCACGATGAAGTCGGAAATCGACAAACGGTTTTCGGGGCTTATCGTCTATGAAAAGGGCAAGGGATACAACGGATATTCGGTCAATTTCGACGCGCTCAACGGCAAAGTCATGACGGATATGATTTCGCTCACCGAAAAGCAGGTCGGCGCGGTTGCACAGACGGTCTTTTTCGGTCAAACTGCCGGCAAACTGAAAATCGGCGGGAAAGACGTGAGCGTCACCGTCGTGCAGATCGACTTTTCGGAAATCGCCGCAAACGGCAGCGCGGACTTCAACGTCGTGGCAAAACTCGACCTTACGCCGTTCAAAGCAGATATGGGCGGTTTCCCGTATAAATACTTCAAAAAATATATCCCCGACAGCCTTTACGTTTCGTCCACCGTGCGCGTGGATAAGACGGAAGAAGACGGCTTTTCTTACAAAGTGTCGCACAAATCCGTCACGCTCAACAATCTGTCCGGCGACGATACTGCGGATTTGTTCAACACCCTGAACGCCGTGCTGAAAATCGGGACTGCCGAAAACCTGAATATGCAGGTCGGCACAATGGCGGTAAACGCGCTGATCGGCACGAAAGACGCCATCGGTTTTGCCTATTCCATGAAAGCAATCGGGGCAAAGAGTTTCATATTCGCGACTTCTGCCGACGCAGACCGCTTTATCGTAAATTGACAACTTAATGCAGCATATTTGCGACGTAAAGTCGCGTTTTATGCAAAATATCCCCCAAAAATAATTAAAAGGAGATACGATTATGACACACACAAGGGCGAATAAATCAAAAGTATTAGCACTTATACTCGGTCTTACGATGTGCCTTGCGCTTATGCTCGGCATAGCGATGGCAAGCCCGACTTTTGCGGTCTATGCGGAAGGCGGAACGGGAGCGACAGGCGGACTTACGATCGACGGCACAGTCGATATTGCCGCCGACGGAACTTATGCCTATTCTGCTGCCGACAAAACGCTGAGGTTAAACGGATATAACGGCGGAGTCATAAGGTTCAGCGCGGACAATGACGTTACGGTAAACCTTGAGAACGAGAGTACGAATACCATAACGCTGAGCGACAGCGCCGTAACCGAGAATCAATACGGCGTGTATGCCGCAGGCAATCTTACCGTTACGGGCAATGGTACACTCAATATCAACTTGAATATAAGCGGTGCGGGAGACGAAATTACCACCGAATACGGCAAAGCGCTTTACGGCTTATACGCCAAAAGCCTGACAGTCAACGGAGAGATAAACGTCAACGTAAATCTGATTTCAAACGGTTTTTCTTGCGGTATGTTTGCCACCGGCGATATCACCGTTGCCGAAAAAGCAAACCTAGACGTCAAATGCCGCAGCAAGTATAAGAATACCGAGTATTACAGCACCAAGGAGGTTGTGTACGGAATTTATTCTCAAAACGGCGATATTAAACTTTCGGGAACAGGCACAAAAAATATAGAACATACTTGCACGGTGAATTTTGCGCGAGAGAATGAAGCCAAGGGCATTTATGCAGAAAATGACAGACAGAAAGGCGGCGGAAGAATAGAAATATCCGGAGCAAAACTCACTATAAAAATGCCGGGCGAAGGCGCGGGAATAGAATCTTATTACGATTGCGTGATAAAGAATGCCGACGTAAGCATAGTTGACGCAGAGCAAGGCATTGCAGTAAATGGTTATGCAACCCCTTCCGCAACGTTTAAGGGCGTAACGATAACAAAAAGCAAGATATATATCTCAACTTCGGGATTTGCAAGAGTTGAGTCCGTCGGGAATGTAGCAGGAATAAAGATTTATAATGCCGAGCTGAGTATATTTGACAGCGACGTTTATATCGAATCTCGCTCATGCATTTCGGGAAGCGGCGAGCCGACGAATCTGGTGTTTATAAAAGGAGCGTCCGTCGTGCGATTGATAAATCCGGAAGAAAATAACAGATATGTTTTGAACGCTTACGTTAGTACTTTTGACCTTAGCAAAGGCGGAAGTGTTACCATCAACTCGGTCTGCTATAATTTTTATGGAATTTACGACATAAAACTCGGAGCGGGGACAAAAGCCGAATACGGAACGAAAGATCAGCAGTCAACCCGTGACAGCGACGCTTACTATTATGGAGCTGAGTTTAACGATGATTTGAAGATAATACGGTTTGTGTACGGCGCGGGAGCAGGCACGGCAACGACGAGCGACGTTAAGGTAGAAGGTATGAAAGGTTATGCTATCGAGGAGAGCGAGTTTACCGTCACGTTGGCAGGGGACACCTTTACCGAAATTGCGCAAAACACCGACGTAACCTCTTGGTTTAAGAATATGCCTTCGGGGTTGGTTGCAAAAATCAAGACAAAAGTCGAAGCAGGCGCAACAAGCCTTACCGTTGCAATCAGCGGCACGCCTCAAAGCGTGGAAACGGTGCGCGCATACATCGAAATCCCCGAAAAGTATCTTGTCACAGGCGAGTACGACATCACCATAGACCCGAACAAAAACCATGTCGATTTCAGCATCGTGTCGGGCGAAACGATAGCCGTACCCGTCCCCTCCGTCACGCAATTCGTTTATGACGGCGAGGCAAAAGTGTTGCTTACTGACGGCGAAGGATACACCGTCAGCAACAACAAATATTTCGATGCAGGTGAATACACGGCGGTTGTGACGCTGAAAAAAGGCTTTAAGTGGTCGGACGGAACTACCGAACCGATAAATATTGCTTGGACAATAAAGAGGCAGGACGTCACCATAGAGGTGACTCTTGCCAAAACAACGTATAAATATTCAGGCTATACTATCGAACCCGAATACACAGTGTATCGCACAACGCCTACCGGCAACGTTGAGTTGCCTAGCTCTGAATACAAGGGCGAGTTGTCACACAACAAGGACGTTGGCACTGCAACTTTGACTGTCAAAGACAACGGAATAGGCAACTATAACATAACAAACCCCGTTACCGTCAATTTTGAAATAGTCAAAGACACAAAAACTCCGCCTATGGGGCTGAAAGGCATTGCTCCGTCGGCTGACGGCGGAAGTGACGGCAAGATTACGGGAACGACCGCCGACATGGAATATTCCACCGATACGGCGTTCACTTCACCCAAACCTTGTACGGACGGCGAAACAACAGGACTTGCCGAAGGAACGTATTACGTTCGCTATAAAGAAACAGGCACAAGCGAAGCAAGTGATTATGTCGAAGTGAAAGTCGCTTTGAATTCTGTTACGGTTGTAGGCGGAACCGGCGGAGGGAAGTATGCTGCCGGAACATCCGTAACAGTAAAAGTGACGGTGCCGATAGGCAAAACATTTGCAAGCTGGACATTTAGAGGCGTTGTGCTAAACACGGCGCAGATTACGCAACAGGAAATCACGTTCACTATGCCCGAAAACGACGTTGTGTTGACCGCTTTGTTTAAGGATATTGATTACAACATAACGGTGACAGACGGAACGTCGAGCGCGCCTACGGCAAAATATCAAGAGGAAGTTACCGTAAAAGCGAATACGCCTGCAACCGATATGTACTTCGACAAGTGGGAAGTCACCGGACTTGACACGACGAGTATGGACCTAACCAAAACTCAAATCAAGTTCCAAATGCCTGCCGGCGACGTGACATTTAAGGCAACCTATTTGGCTATTACAAAGTATGAAATAGTTGTTGTGGACGGAACGAAAGACAAATCGCCTGCAAAGGCCGGTGAAACCATTACCATAACAGCAAACCCTGCTCCGGCAGGAAAAGTCTTTGACAAATGGACTTGCGAAACGGCGGGCGTAACCATTGAGTTTGAAAGCGCGACAAGTTCTACGACAACCTTTGTAATGCCTGCAAGAGAGATTGAAATCAAGGCGCATTTCAGAGCTGAAGGAACTGCTCCGTCGATTGAAATCAAAGTTGAAGGCGGAACGGGTGCAGGAACGTATAAAGAAGGCGACAGCGTAACTATTACCGCAAACGATCCGGCAGAAGGAAAAGTATTCAAGGGTTGGCAGGACGCAAGCGGAAAAATCGTAAGCACCGACAAGAGTTATACCTTCAAGGTAACGGGCGCAACAACTCTTACGGCTGTGTATGAAGATGCTCCCGCGGCAAAGAAAGGACTTTCGGGCGGTGCGATTGCGGGTATCGTAATCGGTTCGGTAGCGGTCGCAGGAATCGGCGGATTTGCCGTTCTTTGGTTTGCCGTGAAGAAAAAGACCTTTGCAGACTTGGGCGTAGCATTGAAGAAAGGCTTTACGGCAATGGGCAACGGTATAAAAACCGCTTGTCGTGCAATCGGAAACTTCTTCAAAACTCTCGGAGCAAAAATCAAAGCATTGTTCACCAGGAAGAAATAAGAGAAACAAATAACAACGAGCCGTTCGTAGTCAATGCGGACGGCTCTAATTCTAAAAGGCGATATTTTGATTTACAGGAGCGGATATGGCTAACGAAAACAATAAAATCAAACTGCTTCTTTTGTGGGATATTCTAAGTAAGAACACCGATGAAAACCACGCAATGAACGCAGACGAGATAAGGGAAGAACTTGCAAAGCGTGGGATAAGCGTAATGCGTAAGGTGATTGCCGACGACATGGGGCTACCGCTTAATGCGACAGCCCCTTTTGTTTTACTCTTACGTTAAATTAAACTTTTTCGCCTCTTTTTTCGCATAGTCGTCTTTTACGTGCGTATAAATCTCGAAAAATAACAAAAGTTTGATGGGGTTTTAACACAGTTATTGATTAAATAATTCTTATAATATAAAAAATAACGGATTAAAAATTGCATTTCATAAGAAAATATGCTACAATGATTAAAAGAACATTGACCTTAAGAGGCTATATGAAAAACACTCCTGATAGAAACATCGCGTTAGATTATGATGACGCGGATGCTTATTTAATTTTGAAGTCTATTTTTAATAAATCGAATTTCGCTTTTTTGAAAACCGATACAACTTTATTGGATACTGACGTTTCAGAACGCACGTTATGCGGGGCGCTAAAATCTCATTTAGAAAAAGAATTGTCTAATAGGAAAATTTATTTAGAATTTTATAGAAATGGAAAACTGATATCTAAAAGTAAAATTTTTTATAAAAGTAGTTTTTTATCCAAGGAGATAAATTGCTGTAGTTCAAACCCGGAGGATAATTGACAAAATATCTATTTTGTAGTACGCATGCACATGAATAGACCTTGAAATATGAACTTTATGGTATAATTATATTATGAAAATATTATCTCTGAAAAACGTAAGAAAAGAATATCATACCGGTTCTTTGACCGTACACGCCGTAGAAGACGTTTCGTTCGATTTGAGCGAAGGCGAATTCGTGGTGATTCTCGGCGCGTCCGGCGCAGGAAAAACAACTCTCCTTAACCTTTTGGGAGGAATGGACACGGCGACGGGCGGCGAAATCGTTCTTGGCGGGGAAAATATAACTTCGTTCAACAAAAGGCAACTGACCGACTATCGCCGTCGCGACGTAGGTTTTGTTTTTCAGTTCTATAATCTGATGCCTAACCTTACCGCGCTTGAAAACGTTGAAATCGCCGTTGAAATATGCGACGACCATCTCGACCCGAAAACCGTTCTCGAATCGGTGGGGCTCGGCGACAGACTCGACAATTTTCCCGCAGAACTTTCCGGCGGCGAACAGCAAAGGGTTTCCATCGCCCGCGCGATTGCCAAAAACCCCAAGTTGATACTATGCGACGAGCCGACCGGCGCGCTCGATTACGTTACCGGCAAAAAGATACTCAAACTTTTACAGGATTTATCCCGCGAGCGAAACAAGCTTGTCGTTATCGTAACGCACAACGCCGCGCTTAAAGATATGGCAGATAAAGTAATAAAGATAAAGAGCGGAAGAATCGAAAGTATCGAAACGAACGACAATCCTAAATCGGTTGAGGAGATAGAGTGGTGAAAACGTACCTTAAAACAGTCCGCAGAATGTTCAAAAAACATCTTATACGGCTTTTTTCTCTTATTGGTATCGTTCTTATCTCGATAGGCTTTATATCGGGTATCGGTTCGCCGACCGATATGATAAAGGACAGTATAGAGAATTATTATACAAAACAAAACGTAAGCGACTTTATCGTGAAAAGCAAGACGGGCAGTTTTACCGACGAACAAATATCTGCGATAAAAAGCCGTTACGGAGAAAACAACGTAGAAACGGGAATGTCTTTAGATATACGGACGGGCGAAAAGAGATCGCTCAGACTGTATTTTCTCGACCTTGAAAATACCGGAATCAACAAGTTTGAACTTGTCGAAGGCGAAAGGATAACTTTCGACGATGAAAATTGTGCTTACGCCGATGTAAAAGATAACGTGATAAAGGGGTATTCCGTCGGCGATAAAGTAGAAATAGATCTTGCGTCCGCGCTTAACTTGCCGTCCGAATATAAAATCAACGTTACGATTAAAGGAATAGTTAAAAGTCCGCTGACGTTCGGCAAAGACGGAGAGCCGAGTTATAACAACCCGGAAGACACCGAAATTCCCGATAACATGGCGGAAATAAATAAACTCGATTTACTCGAAAATATTTTATACTGTCCGACCGGAATCTGCGCTCTTCTGCCGAAAGGCGATCTGTATATAAAAGCGGAAAACCGTAATTTGTTCGGATCTTTTTCCTCCGGTTACGAAAAATACGTCGAAAAAGAAAAAATCGAGTTGACCGGACTTTTGGGCGAAGACGTACGCATAATTACGCTTTACGACAATTACAGTTTCAAATCGGTTATTGCCGGCGCGGATAAGGTACGCGGAATAGGCAATATTTTAATGGTGATTTTTATCGCCGTGACGCTTCTCGTTGTGTTGTCGTCTATGATGCGGCTTATGGATGAGGAACGTTCGCAAATCGCTTGTCTGAAAACGCTCGGATACGGTTCGGCAAGTATAGTCGTAAGGTACGTTTTCTTTGCGCTTGTCGCGTTGGCGGCAGGTGGCGGTGTTGGCTTCTTTGTCGGATACGGCGTTTCGTGGCTGATATGTTTCGCATTCGGTTACAGTTACGTTATGCCGCCGATATCGGTGGTGGTCAATCCGAGTTATTACTTTATATCGCTTGGCGTAATTATCGCGGTTACGTTGATTGCGGTATTTTCCATCGGATTGCGGCTTGCGAATAACGCCCCCGCCGACCTTCTGAGACCGAAACCGCCGAAAAAAGGAAAGAGAATTTTACTTGAAAAAATCCAGTTTATCTGGAAACGGCTTTCGTTTAAGTATAAATCCACGATGAGAAACGTATTCAGGTATAAAACGCGGTTTTTTATGATGCTTGTATCGGTAGCCGTTTCGGCGGGGCTCGTTTTTGCGGGGCTTGCTCTTCTCGATATGTGTCTGTTCGACGATTTCGGTTCGCCCGCGATTATCGGAATAGCGGTAGTCGTGGTTACTTTTGCGGGACTTCTCACCGCCGTGGTGATAAATACGCTTACGACCATAAATATAAGCGAAAGAAAACGGGAAATAGCGACGCTTATGGTTCTCGGATACCACGACGGCGAAATTTGCGGTTATATTTATCGCGAAATATATATCAGCGTGTTTTTGGGAATTATCGTCGGGTATCCCACGGGGATAGGTCTTGCGACGCTCGTTTTTAAGGCGATAGGCTTCGGAACGGTCGGCAACGTAAGTTGGTTTATGTGGCTGCTCGTGCCGGTCATCGTATTCGTATTTGCGCTGCTCGTAACGCTGATATTAAGACCGAAAATAGTAAAAACCGGAATGAACGAAAGCCTGAAAGCGGTGGAATAAAAAAATTTAACGAATGTTGGTTATTCGTGGGGAATTATACGGGTAGGTAGTTTATTGCCTACCCGTTTTTCGTTTCCTCACGCCATTTTAATGCGTTTTAATCCGAACCGTATTGTGGCAAATTGATTGCCCCGACGAATTTGTAAATAATTTCAACGTCTTGCATTTTTCTGCCGTCGTATCGTTCCGTTTCGCCTATATAAATTTTTTCAATGAAACTATTTAGAATCTCCGGCGTCAACTCTTGAATTTCCGTGTAAGCCTTTACGATTTTAAGGAATTTCGAGAGTTTTTCCTCGTCCTGAACGGATGCGGTGAGAGCGTTTTGTAACTCAATGGTTTTTTGTTTCAAGTCATTACCTTCGTCCTCGTAAGATTTTGCAAGAAAGTCAAAGCGTTCGTCGGTAATTCTGCCGCTTACGTTGTCCTCGTAGAGTTTGCGGATAATTTTACCTATTTCTTCCTGTCTGTCGGAAAGCCGTTTTATCTCGGCTTTCGTTTTAGTCTGAAACTTTTCCGTTTCTTTTTTAGATCCCGACAAATATTCGTCCGTAAATTCTTTTTCGTGAAGAAAAACGTATTCGCATACCTTTTGTAAATCGCTTTTTACAACTTCGGTAAGTTCCGACACCAAAATTCGATGACTGCTACATAGACCTTTCTTTTTCTTTCTATAAGTAGCACATGAGAAATTGTCTGCTTCCCGATGTTTTGCAATTCGTTGTATCGTGAGACGATTGCCGCAATCAGCACAGAAAAGCAACCCCGAAAACATATTCGGCTCGTTGAATTTCGTATAAGCGCGCTTTACGTTTCTCATCTGTTGCACCGTTTCAAAAGTTTTTTCATCTATAATAGCCTCTTGCGTGTTACGATAGATTACCCAACCTTCTTTCGGTAAGCGAACTTGTTTCTTGTTTTTATACGATTTTTTCGCTGTTTGAAAATTTACCGTATGCCCGACATAAGCAACTTGGTCAAGCATATTTTTTATTGTGCCGACACTCCATATTTCCGGATATTCGCTCAGTTTATGTATGGAACGACCGCGATGAATATTGTATAGTTGCGGCGTTTCAACTTTTTCTTCCGTTAATTTTCTTGCAATTTCAGGCATCCGAACGCCGTCAACAAACATTTGGAATATCCGTCTGACCGTACCCGCGGCTTCTTCGTCTATAATCCATTTGTCTTTATCGTTCGGATCTTTTTTATATCCGAACGGCGGATTAGTCGTAAGATGCTTACCGGAATTACCTTTTGCTTTGAATACGGCGCGGATTTTCTTTGAAGTGTCCTTTGCATACCACTCGTTAAATACGTTTTTGAAAGGCGTTAAGTCGTTTTCCGTCTGGATATTGCTGTCAACGTTATCGTTTATTGCGATAAACCGAATATCCAGATTTGAGAAATAAATTTCGGTGTAATACCCGACCATTATATAATCTCGTCCGAATCTCGACATATCCTTTACGATAACTGTTGAAAGTTTCCCTTCTTCCGCGTCCGCCATAAGCCGTTGAAAATCGGGACGATTGAAATTCGTTCCCGAATAGCCGTCGTCAACGTAAAATTCGCAATTTACAAAACCGTGTTCTTTTGCGTATTTTGCAAGAATTTCTTTCTGATGAACGATACTGTTGCTGTCCCCGATTTGTTCGTCGTCCTTTGAAAGTCGGCAATAAAGTGCCGTCACATCACCTCCGTAGTAATATTTTTTATTGTTTTTTATCGCTATTTGTCCTATCATAATTGTTTACCTCCGTTATGCGGCAAACAGCGAGTTCGTACTTTTTCGCCCGATTGTATCCGTGCGCTTTGGCGGGTTAT
>USHO01000014.1 GCA_900554485.1 uncultured Eubacteriales bacterium | reverse complement strand
TCGGTAGCTCAGTCGGTAGAGCAAGGGACTGAAAATCCCTGTGTCGGTGGTTCGATTCCGCCCCGAGGCACCAACAACGTGCTGGTGTAGCTCAACTGGCAGAGCAGCTGATTTGTAATCAGCAGGTTGTGGGTTCGATTCCAATCACCAGCTCCATCGATATGGGAAGATTCCAGAGCGGCCAAATGGATCAGACTGTAAATCTGACGTCTTCGACTTCGGTGGTTCGAATCCACCCCTGTCCACCAAATACGCCCGATTCGCTTTAGCGAGTCGGGCGTATTTATGTATGAAGAATAAAATTCCTTATTATGATTGATAAAATGACGTGAATATCGATTTGAAACGTACCGTTTTCGCCGAGTTTGCGTTTCGGCTGTTTTGTTTTTGCGGCGAAACCGAAAATGTTCGGCAAGAATGTACAAATTTTATAAAAGCAGACGACAATTTTTGTACAATTAGCCGTTGATAATCGCAATAAAATACGATATAATATTTATTGTAAGATTCCGTTTTTATAAAAGCGGGTCAGGAGGAAAATATGGCAAGTTTAAGATTGCAGGATATCTATAAAGTATATCAGTCCGGCGTCGTAGCCGTTACCGATTTTACTCTCGATATCGAAGATAAAGAATTCATCGTATTCGTCGGTCCTTCGGGTTGCGGTAAATCTACCACGCTCCGTATGATCGCGGGTCTTGAGGAGATTTCCGACGGCGAGTTGTATATCGACGGCAAGTTGATGAACAATGTTCAGCCCAAAGACAGAGATATAGCGATGGTTTTCCAGAACTACGCGCTTTATCCTCACATGACCGTTTACGATAATATGGCGTTCGGTCTCAAACTCCGCAAAAAACCCAAGGCTGAAATCGATGAAAAGGTTAAAGAGGCGGCGAGAATTCTCGGTCTCGAAACTTACCTTCAGAGAAAGCCGAAGGCTTTGTCCGGCGGTCAGAGACAAAGGGTCGCGCTCGGAAGAGCAATCGTCCGTGAACCGAAGGTATTCCTTCTCGACGAACCCCTTTCCAACCTCGACGCGAAACTCCGCGCCCAGATGAGAACCGAAATAACCAAACTTCACCACCGTCTTGCGACTACTTTCATTTACGTTACGCACGACCAGGTCGAGGCTATGACTATGGGTACCAGAATCGTCGTTATGAAAGACGGTTTCATCCAGCAGGTCGACGCTCCGCAGAAATTGTACGATTATCCGGCGAATTTGTTCGTCGCGGGCTTTATAGGCACTCCGCAGATGAACCTCTTCGACGCCGTTCTTACCGCCGATGCGAAGGGTAAGGTTTACGTCGAATTCGAAGGCAACAAAGTTGCTCTTCCCAAGGCTAAATCCGATAAGATCATCGACAAAGAACAATATATCAATACCGGCAAGCCCGTCGTATTCGGCGTAAGACCCGAAGATTTCCACGACGAAGAGGCGTTTATAACCAATTCCAAAGATACGGTTATCGACGTTAAGGTCGACGTAGTAGAAAAACTCGGCGCAGAAACTCTTCTTTACTGCGTATTTGCTAAAGACGGTGACAACGCTGCCGATGAAGAAGGTAAGGTCAAGAGCCTTGTCGACTCCGCTACGCAGATGATCGCGAAGGTTGATTCGAGATCCAAGACCGAAAGAGATCAAGTCATCGAACTCGGTATCGACATTATGCACAGCCACCTTTTCGACAAAGAATCCGAACTTACTATTCTCGAAGGCGAAGGCACGAAGGCTTATGTTCCTGTCGTAGAACTCGAAAGAAGAGCGATGAGAGCCGAAGAAGAAGCTAAAAAGGCTGCCGAAAAAGCAGAAAAAGCAGAAAAAGCCGCAAACGGCAAGGGTTTCAAACTTCCTTTCGGAAAGAAGAAAGACAAGGTCGCCGCAGAAGAGACCGCTGAAACGCCCGTTGCCGAAGAGGCAAAAGCCGAAGAACCCGTCGCTGAAGAAACCAAAACCGAAGAATAATTTCTGAGATTATCTTATCCGCCCGAACGGTTTACCGTTCGGGCGGATTTTTTGTGCTGTTTTTGCATTGAATTGCGGTTGTTATTTATTTTTATAAAAAATATTTTAATTATGACAAGGGTATGGCGTTTTTTGCGGCTATAATAGAAATAAGTTTAATTATAAAATCATTGCAAAAACAAATAGAAAAATTTTTCAATGTGACTTTACAGTTTTGCCATAATATGTTAAAATTATGAAAAGGGGTGCGTTTGCCACGAAAAAAGCTCTTCCGATAAAGAAGAGCATTCGCGTCCGCACAATGCGAAAAATGATTTGACAAAGTTTTATTTGAACTTGCCTTGTTATTTTGTAATTCGATTGTACATTAAAGAAAAATAATTGTCAAGGGAATAAATGCATTATGGAAAAATTTTATATCGGAGCGGATATAGGCACCAATTCTGTCGGGATTGCATGTACCGATGAAAATTACAATCTTTTGCGCATAAAAGGCAAAGATTGCTGGACTGTAAGGTTATTCGACGAGTGTAAAACCGCAGAGGAACGCAGAGGTTTCAGAACTTCGCGTCGCAGAACCGCACGCCGTAAACAACGCATAAATTTTCTGCAATCGTTGTTTGCGCCGTACATGAATGATAAGACGTTTTTTATTCGCCTGAACAACAGTCAGTTTTTACCCGAAGATAAAAGCGAACTGTTGCACGGTGATAAAAACACTCTGTTTTCGGGTGATTATGACGATAAAAAGTTTCATGCCGAATTTCCGACGATATATCATCTCCGCGATAAGTTGATGAGCGGAGGAATATATGATTTGCGACTTTATTATCTTGCATTGCATCATATTATAAAATATCGCGGACACTTCTTATTTGAAGGGAGTATGGAAGACGTCAGAGACTTAGGTAAACTCCTTAACGCTCTGAACGATGCTATGGTCGGCGTGTACGGCGACGAATTATCTTTATTTGATAAATCCGTTGCCGAAGAGGCGAAATCGGTTCTGCTCGATGACAAACTTAAAATTCGGGACAAGCAAATCGGACTCGAAAAGGTTTTTCGTGTCGACGATAAAATACGCAAAGAAATAATAAAAGGGCTTTGCGGCGGAAAAATTTCTCCGTCGATACTTTTCGGCGACGAATATAAAGACGAAAAGAATTTTTCGTTCAAAGAGATTTCCGACGAAATATTCGAGAGTATGCGCGATACATACGGCGACGATTTCGGGTTGCTTTGCGCAATTCGTTCGGTTTACGGTTTCGTGACGTTTGAAAAATTACTCGAAGGTCATTCGTCTTTATCTGCGGCGATGATAGCGGTATACGAAAAGCACAAAAATGACCTTAAACGGCTGAAATCGTTTATTAAAAGCGAACGCCCTGAAGATTATAATAAAATATTCAAGAGTACCGAAGAGAAATGTAATTACGTCAATTATGTCGGATATACGAAAAAAGGCGGAGATAAAAAGAAAGTAAAAAAATGTAAAGACGACGAATTTTACGCTTATCTTAAAAAGTATTTGTCCGGGTTGGATGACGTCAAAGACGCCGAAACCCGTAATGCGATAATCGAAGAGATCGAAGACGGGAAGTTTTTGCCTAAAATTCTGCACAGCGACAACGGTTTGTTTCCGCGTCAGATAAACGAGTCCGAATTGAATAAAATCGTAGGTAATATGGTTAAAGCATATCCCGAAACCGCGGCTGTCGAAGAAAAAATTCTGACGCTTTTCAGATTCAGAATACCGTATTACGTCGGACCGCTTTCGGGTGAAAATTCATGGGTAGTCAGAAAAAGCGATGACAAAATAACGCCATGGAATTTTTACGACGTAATCGACGCCGCAAAAAGTAACGAAGAATTTATGCGCAGGATGACTAATAAATGTGCATATCTGCAAGGTGAAGACGTTTTACCGAAAGCGTCCGTATTGTATCAGAAATTCGATACGCTTAATCAACTGAATAAACTTCGCGTAAACGACGAGATTATTTCCGTAGAATTAAAAAAGAAAATTTATAACGAACTTTTTCTCGTGTATCCTAAAGTGTCCGACAAAAAGATAAAGGAATTGCTTGTCAGAGAAGGGCGTATATCGCCGTCGGACGTAAACGATACCGTTTTATCGGGTAAAGACGGCGAATTCAAAGCGTCGATGTCTTCATATATCCGATTAAAGAAAATTCTCGGCGATTTCGTCGATAAAGATCTGAGCGAAAACGGCGGCGTTATAGAAAACATAATATTATGGCATACGTTGAATACGGATAAATCGATAGTCGAAAATCTTATAAAGAGCAATTACGGTAAAATTCCCGAAATTAAGAACGCCTTGCCGCAATTAAAGGGGCTTACTTTCAATGATTTCGGCAGGCTGTCGGCAAAACTTTTGAGCGGAATTTATACGATAATCGCCGAAACCGGCGAACTCCGCAATATTATTGACACGTTGTATGAAACCAACGAAAACTTAAACGAGATTCTGAATGACGAAAGATATGAATTCGGTCGGATAATAAATGAAGAGAACGGGCAAGCCGACGAAGAAGTTACATATGAAACCGTTAAAAAGCTTTACGTTTCGCCCGCCGTTCGTCGCGGTATTTGGCAGGCAATGTCGGTAACCGACGAATATGTGCGGGCAATAGGAAGGGCACCCGATAAAATTTTTATAGAGGTAACCAGGACAGACGGAAAGAAAGGCGATGCAGGGAGAACCCAACCTCGGAAACGGCGTTTGCAGGAAAAATTCAAAGCACTATGTAACGACGGCGCATTCGATGACATAATAGCCGAACTCGACGATGAAAAATACACCGATATGAGACTTCGGCAGGAACGTCTGTATCTGTATTTCCGACAGTTGGGCAGGTGTATGTATACGGGTCAGCGTATAAGTCTGGACGACATTAACGACACAAATCTCTACGACGTAGATCATATTTTACCCAGAACGTTTATAAAGGACGACAGCCTAGACAATAAAGTGCTGGTTTTGCGTAGTAAAAACGCTCAGAAATCCGATACTTACCCGTTACCGGCGGGATTTTCGGATCAACGCGGATTCTGGAAGTTGTTGCTTGATAAAGGGCTTATAGAGAAAGTCACCTATGATCGTTTAACCCGAACCGAGCCTTTGCGGGAAGACGAATATCGTGATTTTATAAACAGACAAAAAGTAATAACAGATCAGACCGTAAAAGCGGTAGCCGAACTTATGCGCCGAAAGTATCCGACGGCGAAAATCGTTTACAGCAAAGCGAAAAATGTAAGCGATTTCAGAAAAAAATTCAAACTTTTCAAGTGCCGCGAAACCAATGATTTGCATCACGCGCGCGACGCTTATCTGAATGTTGTAGTAGGGAACGTATACGATACCGTATTTTCCACGCCGATGGCAATGTTTCGTAAGGACGGCGACGTATGGAGAAATTATAACTTAAAAAAATTATTTACCCGTGAAGTAAAATTTGCATGGAACGAATCGTCGATAGCCATTGTTAAAAAGACTTATGCGAGACCGTCGATGACGGTTACGAGATATGCGGTGTGCGCTAAAGGCGGATTTTATGACCAGACGATTTACGGCAAAGGCGAGAGGGGTATTACCGCTCCCAGAAAAGCCAATGGACCGTTGTCGGATATGTCTAAATACGGAGGGTATAAGTCGCAAAGCACTGCATATTTCGCGATAGTGTCTTCGACTGATAAAAAGGGTAATAAAATAAAGACTATCGAGGCGGTGCCGGTATTGACTGCTTATCAGGCAAAAACCGACAATAAGGCAGTTGAAAAATATTTTGCCGACAGACTTAGTACCCCGGAAATTATCGTTCCGAAATTAAAGATAAAACAACTTATATCTTTTAACGGTACACCATGCTATCTTGCAGGTATAACCGGCAAACAAATAATTGTACATAGTGCCGTGCAATTATTTACGGATAATAAAACCGACGACTATGTCAATTCCCTTCTGAACCTCGAAGACATGAAATCGAAGAAGGCAGTTAATGTAGGCGACGATAAATTCGTAATGAAGACCGATCACACGGGCGCAGAGAAACTTGTTATCGACAAGGCGACTAATATCGCTTTATATCGCGACTTAATGCGACGACTTGGATTGAAGATATATTCGGGTATATCTGCGTTTGCAACGTTTGCGAAAAACATGAAAATCGGCGAGGATAAATTTATATCGCTTACCGTTTGCGATCAGGCTACAGTATTGTTGCAGATACTTAAATTTTTCAAGTGTAATGCCGAAATTTCGGATATTACTCTTATCGGTGGCAGCGGTAAAAGCGGTACCGTATTACTGAATAAAAATATAACCGACGTCGATTTTGAAATTATCAACCTTTCGCCAGCAGGGCTTATCGAAAGAGTAAGGAAGGTGTGATATGGGATTTCGGACGGTGGTTGTAAATTCGCGCAGTAAACTGGAGTGCAGACTTAACTTTTTAATCGTAAGGGGCGAAACCGAAAAACGTATTTACATCAACGAGATAAATACGCTGATAGTGCAAAGCACTGCGGTTTCGCTCACCGCGGCGTTGTTGTCGGAACTTGTACGCAATAACGTGAAAGTGGTTTTCTGTGACGAAAAATGCAATCCGTCATCCGAACTTTTACCGTATTACGGTTCGCATAATACTTCTAAACGCATTAAGATTCAAACCGGGTGGACGCAAGAGATAAAGGACGAAGTGTGGAAAGTGTTGATAGCAAAAAAGATAACGTCTCAAAGCGAGTTGCTTAAAAAACGCGGTTTTGAAACCGAAAGTATAATGCTTGAAGAGTATGCCGCCGATGTGACGCCGGGCGACAAAACCAATCGCGAAGGGCACGCCGCCAAAGTTTATTTTAATTGTATTTTGCCCGAAGGCGTAACGCGTAGGGGCGGTGGTTTTATAAACGGATGTCTGAATTACGGTTACGCCGTTTTGCTGTCGGCGATAAATCGCGAAATCGTGGCAAGCGGGTATATGACGCAGATAGGAGTGTGGCACGATAATGAATTCAACGAATTTAATCTCGGGTCTGATATGATCGAACCGCTGAGGACGATTATCGACGAAACCGCGTTGACAATCGAGCCAGGCGATGCGACTTTCAAACATACGATGGCAGGCGCGTTGAATTACAAAGTGACCTTTGCCGATAAAAAGACGACTCTCGATGTTGCCGTCAGACAGTATGTAAAAAGCGTGTTATACGCGCTCGAAGTAAACGATCCCGACGAAGTGACGTTCCCTGAAGACGTGAAGATTTCGCATGAATAATAAATTTATGAGATTATTGATATTTTTCGATTTGCCCGTAGAGACGTCAAAAGACAGGAAAGAATATACCAGATTTCATAAATTTTTAATAAAAAGCGGATTTATAATGATGCAGAAATCGGTATATTCAAAACTTGTGATTAATAACGTTACAAGCGCGGCGGTAAAAAGCAAAGTCGCGGAAAATCTTCCGCCGATAGGAATAATCGAACTTCTCGAAGTTACCGAAAATCAGTTTTCGCGCATAGATTATCTGGTCGGTGAGCGACAGACGCTGGTTGAAGAAAGCACGGACAGGTTAATAGAAGTATGATAAGATTGTCGCATATAAACGTAGAAACGCCGATGGTTTTAGACAGTAATTCTCCGCTTACGTTGGCGGTAGAAAATCCGGGCGAGTATTATACTTTTGTAAATGAGCTTTCGGATGCGTTTAACGGCGAAGAAAGCGAATTTTCGTTCTGGAGTGACGATGTTCGGATATTGCCCGAGAAATCGGGCGACATTATATTAAGTCCGTTTTTCTTTGATGCTACCGACAAAAAAATTATCGCATTACTGTATAAAAAATTGCAGAAGAATTATCTTGACGGCGCATTTTTAAGCGATTTCAACGAAATCAATGCAAGACTTGAAAATTTTTTATACGATTTATGTTCTACTGTAGGTTTTTCGCTTGAACATAATTGTTTGTCGATCGAAGATACGCTTAAAGTTTGCGGTGTAAAGCCGTCAAAAAATTATGATACGCTGATTGAAAAACTTGTTTGCTATATCAATATTTTTATAGAGCTCAAATCCGTTTCGTTTTTCGTTCTTGTCGGATTCAGGGATGTTTTGTCTGACGAAGACTTGATTGCGCTTATCGATCATTGCAAATTGAATAAGGTAGGATTGTTCTTTTTGGAAAGCGGAAAATGCCGAAAAAGATTACAGGAAGAAAGAAAAATAATTATTACCGAAGATTTATGCGAAATAGTTGAAAATATAGCATGAAAGTGTTAAAATACAGGTATTGTAATATTTATACAACAAAATAACCGCGCGGCAGCGTGTCGCTTTTGACCTTATTTGAGGTTTGAGAGCCTTGTTATTTTGGAATACTCTTAAACGGACGAATAAGAAAAAAACTATGTTGACAGGTTTGAGAGCCTTGTTATTTGGGAATACTCTTAAACACTTGCGGCAACTCTTAACGAAAACCTTGCGTTTGAGGGACTTGTTATTTTATCGTAAATTTTAATCTGAAAGGTTCGGTCGACTGAACCTTTCGTTGTCGGGAATACCGTTATTCCGATAAACGACTATTGAACAATTATAAAAATCTAAGTAAGACGGAGGTATAGATATGTCTGAAAACAAACAATACGAAACGAATAAAACCGTCGGTCAACCGAAGACAGCCAAGTATGCGGGAACTCAGACGGAGAAAAATCTCGAGGCGGCTTTTGCCGTCGAAAGTCAGGCAAGGAACAAATATACTTATTTTGCATCCGTTGCAAAGAAAGAGGGATACGAACAGATTTCCGCGTTATTTCTGAAAACGGCTGAAAACGAAAAAGAGCATGCTAAACTTTGGTTTAAGGAACTTAACGGTATCGGTAACACCGTCGAAAATCTTTGCGCCGCCGCTGCGGGAGAAAATTACGAGTGGACCGATATGTACGAAGGGTTTGCAAAGATCGCCGAAGAGGAAGGATTCCCCGAACTCGCGCACAGATTTCGTCTTGTGGCGGCAATAGAAAAACATCACGAAGAACGCTATCGCGCGTTGCTTAAAAATATCGAAACGGCGGAAGTATTCGCAAAATCTTCCGTGAAAGTATGGGAATGCCGCAACTGCGGACATATTGTCGTCGGCGAGAAAGCTCCCGAAATTTGCCCGACCTGCAATCATCCGCAGAGTTATTTCGAGATACACGCCGAAAATTATTGAAATTGCAAAAAGTAAAAGCGTCCGCCCCGAATCTTTATTCGGGGCGGACGTACTTTATATAATATTTTTTCGCTTAATAAATTCCTTCGGCGAGCATTGCGTCGGCGACCTTTCTGAATCCCGACAGGTTTGCGCCCGCGACGAGGTCGTAGCCTAAGCCGTATTCTTCGAGTGTATCCGTCATCTGATTATAGATATTTTTCATGATAATGCGCAGTTTTCCGTCTACCTCGTCTTTCGTCCAGGAAAGCCTTTCGCTGTTCTGCGTCATTTCGAGCCCCGAGGTTGCGACGCCGCCGGCGTTGACTGCTTTGCTGGGGCAGACTATGACGCCGTGTTCTTTCAGATAATCCATCGCATCGAGCGTTGTCGACATATTGGACGCCTCGTTTACGATTTTTACGCCCATCGCGACGGTCTTTTTTGCATCTTCCAGAGTGATTTCGTTTTGTGTTGCGCACGGCATATAAATATCCGCTTTGACGTTGCCCCACGGCTTTTCGCCTGCATGGAAGGGCAGGTTGTATTTTTCGGCATAATCCTTAATCGTTCCGGTTGTGCTTTGGCGCATTTTAAGCAGATAATCGATTTTTTCGCCGCTTACGCCGTCGGGGTCGTAGACGTATCCGTGCGAACCCGAAACCGATACGACTTTCGCACCGAGTTCGTTAAGTTTAAGACACGCTCCCCAGGTTACGTTGCCGTAGCCGGACAGCGCGAACGTCTTTCCTTTGATTTCTTCTCCGAATTTTTTAAGCACTTCTTCGAGGAAGTACACCGCGCCGTAGCCTGTCGCCTCGGGGCGGATCAGACTTCCGCCGAATGCAAGCCCTTTACCCGTAAGAACGCCGTTTTCGTAGTGTCCGCGGATTTTTTTATACTGTCCGAAGAGATAACCTATTTCTCTGCCGCCGACGCCGATGTCCCCTGCGGGAACGTCGAGGTTGGGTCCGATATGGCGGTATAGTTCGTCCATAAACGCCTGACAAAATCTCATTATTTCGATGTCCGATTTACCGACTGGGTTGAAGTCGGAGCCGCCTTTCGCTCCGCCCATCGGCAGACCCGTAAGACTGTTTTTGAAGGTCTGCTCGAAACCCAAAAATTTAAGTATGCCCTGATTTACGGAAGGGTGAAACCTCAAGCCGCCTTTATACGGTCCGATCGCGTTGTTGAATTGCACGCGATAACCGCGGTTTACGCGATAATTGCCTTGCGCGTCTTCCCATACGACGCGGAACGAAATTATGCGGTCCGGTTCGACTATGCGTTCGAGAATACAGTGTTTGCGATAGATTTCTTCGTTTTTATTCACTGCGGGTTCGAGCGAAGACAGAACCTCGGTTACCGCCTGAACGAATTCGGGTTCGTTCGGGTTTTTATTTTTTACCGACTCTATGACGGATTTAAGATATTCGTTTTTTACGTTCATAAGCGTGTCCCTCGAAAGTTTTTACGGTTATATTTTAGACTAATTCCGAAGAGTTGTCAAGATTATGTGAAAAATACTCGTTTTCGCTTTCTTTTATACGAGATATAGTGTATAATTATGACAAGATGAACGCTAAAACGATTATTGCGATCGGCGGCGGAGAACTTCGCCTGCGCGAGACGTTGCCGATAGACGGCTATATATGCGATATTGCCCGAGAAAGAGCAGGCGACAGACGCGCTGTCGCGCTTTTCGTAGGCACGGCAAGCCGCGATTGTATGCCGTATTACAATACCTTTCATAAGATATACACGGGCGTATACGGGCTGAAAACCGATTGCGCGCTTACCGTAACCGTCGACACCGACAGAGAAAAGTTGCAGGGTAAATTCGATAAGGCGGACGTGGTATACGTCGGCGGCGGAGATACCGTGTATATGCTGAAAAAATGGCGGGAAACCGGTTTATACGACATGATTTTGTCCGCTTACGAGCGCGGCGCGGTGATTTGCGGACTTTCGGCGGGTGCAATATGCTGGTTTGAAAATATGTACACCGACGGCTTTCTGACCGAGGGCGTTTCGGATAAATACGAAATCGCGCCCGCGCTGGGGTTATTGAACGGCGGTGCGTGTCCGCATTTCGACGATCGCCGCGAAGATTTTACCGCGGCATACGAAAAAGACGACGACAAACACGCGTGGTACTGCATCGAAAACCGCGCCGCTCTGCATTTTGAAGACGGAAAACCGATAGGCGGCATATCGTGCGGCGGGAAGTGCTATTCCGCATCGAAAGACGACGGCAAGGTCGTATTTAAGGAAATTTTCACAAAGGAATTGCGGTAAAACAAACGGTTTCACTTAAATTTCACCCGTTTGTTTTATTGTGATAATAAGAGGGATATAAAATTAAAATAAAAGAGGTGCAATATGTACAGAATACTTATCGTTGACGACGAGGCAAAAATCAGAGAAGTTTTGGCGGAGTATGCCGAATTCGAAGGTTACCAGGCCGACCAGGCGGCGGACGGAATGGAGGCGGTCGCGAAGTGCAGGCAGAACGACTACGACATTATTATTATGGACATAATGATGCCCAAACTCGACGGGTTTTCCGCCGTCAAAGAAATTAAGAAATTCAAGAACGTACCCGTCATCATGCTTTCGGCAAGAGGCGAGGAATACGATAAACTTTTCGGTTTTGAAATCGGAGCGGACGACTACGTCGTAAAGCCGTTTTCGCCAAAGGAGGTCATGGCGAGGATCAACGCCATACTTAAACGCAACGCAGCCGCAAACGCCGCGGCGATGCGTCCTTTGCTTAAATTCGAGGGTCTCGAAATCGATATGACGGGCAGAAACGTATACGTCGACGGGGCGAAAGCCACGATGACGCCCAAGGAATACGAATTGCTGTTCTATATGGTAAAGAACGCGGGTATCGCGCTTTCGAGGGAAAAACTTCTTTCCGACGTATGGGGCTACGATTTTTACGGAGACGACAGAACGGTCGATACGCACGTCAAAATGCTCCGCAGCAATCTGAAGGAGTACAGAAAATTCATAGTTACCCTCAGAGGGATGGGTTATAAATTCGAGGTATGAGTCGAAAACCCAAAAAACTGAAGTACGGAATGTGGATGTACTTCCTTTTGTTCACGGTTCTGGTTCTCGGTTGCGTCTGGGGTTTTCAGATGCTGTTTGTCGAGTCGTATTATCAGAACATGAAGCTGAACGAAATGTATTCGTACGGCAGGACTTTGCGTGCCGCCGAAAACGAGTATTCCGACGCGTACTATGAAGAATCCGTCAAATGTAAAGAGGTCGGAATGAACGTATACGTCGTCGACAGATACGGCGAAAACGTTTCGAGTACCGGCGGTTATAAGCCCGATGTCGACACGTTGGCTCTGCTCCGTACGATAATGAGCGATTACGCGAAGAGTTCCAGAGACGAAGTCTGCAAGTTGAAAGACACCGGCAGGTCGGCGGATAATTATTTTTATTACGTCGGGCAGATGTCGTACGACAACAACAGGTATCTCGTACTTATCTCGCGGCATGCGATGCTTACCGAGGTTATGCGTATTATACGCTGGCAGTTCCTTATAATAACAGGCATAGTTCTGATAATCGGATTCTTCCTTGCGTGGTACGTTGCCAGTAAACTCTCGAAACCAATATCAGAGATGTCCGTAACGGCTAAACGCTGGGCAAACGGCGACGAAAGCGCGGTCTTTGAACCCGCAAGCAATTATTCGGAAATAACCGAACTCGCCGATGCGTTGAACTACGCGAAAGAGGGAATATCCAAAAGCGGAACGCTGCAACGCGATTTGCTTGCAAACGTTTCGCACGATTTGAGAACTCCGCTTACGATGATAAAGGCTTACGCCGAGATGATTAAAGATATTTCGGGCGACAATAAGCAGAAACGCGACAAGCATACGGGCGTCATCATCGAAGAGGCGGACAGGCTTACCATGCTCGTCAACGACATACTCAATTTGTCGAAGTTGCAGTCTTCCGTGGACGAACTCGAACTGAAAGAGATAAATCTGTCGGAACTTACCGAGCGTGTGATAGACAGGTTTTCGGATTTCGTCGAAAACCGCGGATATAAAATCGAGGATAACGTCGCGCCGGACCTTCTCACCGTGGCGGACGAGAAGAAAATCGAACAGGTCATATATAATCTTTTGGGCAACTCGATAAACTATACGGGTGAAGACAAGACCGTAAAAGTGTATCTTACAGCCGAAAACGATAAGATTTTACTTGAAATAATCGATTCGGGCAAAGGGATTTCCGAAGAAAAACTCGCCACTATCTGGGAGAGGTATTACAGGTTTTCCGAGACGAATACCCGCCCTGTCAAAGGTACCGGGCTGGGGCTTTCGATAGTCAAGGCGATACTTGACAGTCACGGGTTAAAATTCGGCGTACGCAGCAAAAAAGACTGCGGCAGTAACTTCTACGTCGAATTCGACAGGGTGAAGAACAATGAATAACGATTATCTGAGATTGAATTCCAAAGAGGAAGACGAAGACGTCGTGGAGGGCGGTTTCGCGTCGCAAAAGGAAAAGATTGCCGAAGAAAAGAGCCGTGAACCGCAGGTGACGTTCTTTTCGTTGTTCGGCAACGACGGCGGACGGGCGTTCGGGTGGAATAAAAACAAGACGCGCGGCGTGCTTACGCTGTTCCTCGGAAGTCTGTTGTTTTCGTCGGCGTTGTTTCTTCTGGCGTCGCTGACGAAGTCGGTCGTGGCGTTGATAGCGGGCGCGTCTTTGATGGCTGTTTCGGTGCCGTTATCTTCGGTGGTGTTTTTCTACGGTTTTAACAATATGAAAAACGTCGGCATATTTGAAATATCGATCGGCGCGTTTATAGGCGCGGCGTATTTCGTGGTCGTCGAACTTTGCAGTGTCAGAATAGACGCTGTGACGTCAACGGGTTATATGTCGGAGAATTTGAAAATCACGCTTTTGACTATCGGCGAAGACATCGTATTGTACGCGATAGCGATTCTTTGCGCGAAGTTGTTCAAAAAGGATTGCGTATTCGGTACGATTCTTATCGTCGTAAGTATTTTCGGCGGATATTCCGTCGCCGATACGATAACGAAACTTGTAAACGGACTTTTTATCGATATTTCGGTTTACGGCGGAACGATGTCCGCGATAGTTGCCGATTCTTCGATGATAGACAAGACGCTGAGGGCGTTCTTCCCCGCGCTTATCAAAGAAGGTATCGTAATAACCGTATTGATGTGTCTGTGGTCGATTGTCTGCGGCGCGCTGGTAAGCGTGTTGCTTTCGCCGGTCAGGGTTAAAGACCACGGAAACATTTCGGTTTACGGCACTTTCGCAGCCGTTATCGCAATGCATATCGCAGTCGAGGTAAAATACTCATACGGTCCGCTTGCCATGCTGGTATATATCGCCGTAATCGCCGTATCTGCGGTTCTTGCGGTCAGATTGCTGAATTATTCGGTGTCGGTCACGAATTTCGACGCGGAAAATAAAAAATAAGCCACGTAATGCCTGTGATATATTTATGTGATATATTTAATAGAAACGCAGCCGCGACATAGCGGTTGCCTGAGATAGTGGTGCATTGCTGAATTTTGATGGCTGTTGGACGTGGTTGCCGGTATTTTACCCTTTCATGGTATGTTCAAACCGTCGGTAAACCTGTGGTTATGGATTCTTGGCTGGCATAAATCGCTTGAAAAAAAAATACGAATGTGTTAAAATATCCGTATGGGAAGAATAATGGCATTCGATATAGGCGATAAAAGGGTCGGGGTGGCAATGACAGATCCGCTCGGTATGATGGCTCTGCCGCAAAAAACTTACTGGCGCAAAGGGTACGAAAAGGACATCGTCGCGCTTTGCGAGTTGGCTGAAATGAACGGCGCGACGAAAATCGTCTGCGGACTTCCGCTTAACTTCGACGGGTCGGAGAGCGAACAGACCGTAAAAACCCGCGAATTTATCGACGGGCTTAAATCGCATACGGATATTCCCGTCGAGACCGCGGACGAGCGTTTCACAACGCTTATGGCGCGCAGGGTACTAATCGAGGCGGATATGCGCCGGGAAAAGAGGAAAGACGTCATCGACAGTATCGCCGCATCGTATATCCTCGAAGATTACATAAAAAAGGAAAGCAATAAATGAACGACAAATATCGCGAAATAACCGAAGAGAGCGGCGACGGAGTCGTCGCGCTTACCGACGACTGCGGCGAAGTCGTAAGATTTTACCATATAGGTACTATCGAGTATAAAGGCGGATGGTACGCTTTTTTCAAGCCGTACGAAAGTCTTGACGGCGTAGACCCCGACGAACTTCTGATATACCGTATCGAAGGCGACGATAAAAGCGAAGACCTTGTGCCTTTGACCGACGATGCGTTGACGGAAGAAGTTTATGCGGCGTTCGTTAAGGAACTCGAAGACGACGATACGGAAGACGAAACCGTCGTATCGCGCGGTTGTTGCGGCGGCAGAGGTTGCGCCGAGAAGGGCGATTGCAACGCATGTACGGGTTGCAGAAAGAAATAATGAAAATCAAAAATACAGCCGTCGGGCGGTAATGCCCGACGGCTGTATTTTTTACAGATCGTCTACGTCCTGCGTCGGCTCTTCGAGGGGTTCGGTAAGGAAATTACCCGTATAACTCCCCAACGGGTCGAACGGAGAAACCGGTAAGACGGGAATTTTAAGGCTTTTGACCTTTTTCTTCTTTTTACTCATTATTTGCAATTTTTAGCGCGAGAACAATTCTTCGTAACGCTCTTCTTTGCAGATTTACAATTTTTGGTTGCTTTCTTCATAAATCTTTGCGGAGACGCTCCGATTATTTCGCCTCCGCTTACTTTCGGCAAACGCTGTAAGCATCGTCCGTTATCGGACTTAAAGACGATTATTTATCGGTAGTTCCGCCTGTTTCCTCCTTCGCTATTATTATCGGCAAAATTCGACGAAATATTCGTTTTTCGCGAATATTATTTTTCGCACGGTTCGGTTCTCGATGCTACCGTTTCGCCCGTTGTTCCGGCGACGAGATACGCCGCGGTCTGTTCTCCGTTGATAAATCCGACGTACCAGTACGGTTCGCCGTCGTTTTCGAGTACGCGTACGCGGATCTCGCCGTAATTTTCGTCGTCCCAATAGGCGTCCAGAGCCCCTTGCGCGTAATTTCGTGCGCTTATTATCGCATCCGCGTACGAAATTATATCCGATTTTATGATCGAAACGAGGTTGTACGTTCGTCTTTCTCCGTTGAGCGATATTATAAGCGAAAGATCGCCGTCGGGCAGAGTCTGCGGCGAAAGATGACATTCTCTCGAAAACGATATGGGTCTGAAACCGAATTGCGACGAATATTTTTTGTTTCCGGTTATAACTTCGGCGAACATATCGGCGTTTTCTATATCGAAATCGTCGACGGCTGTCGCCTTTATTACGATATGCGGTTTTAATTCGGCGGGGTTGCCGTCCTCTCTGTAAGGAGATTCGCGTTTTTCCAGATACACCGCGATTTTAACGTCATCGTCTTCGGCGACCAGAACGTCGTACCTTATAAGACTCAATTTGTCCGCAGGTATATCGTCTTTTTTTGCGCACGAAACGGCGGGGATCAGAGATATACAGATAAAACACATAAACGACGCGATAAATTTTTTCATAAATTATATTTATGTACGTCGTTTTACTTAAAGAAGTTGATTTTTGATTTTTTCTGTGTTATACTGTGTTATGTAATATGAATAAAGGATATAAGACGGAAAAAGCGAATACGATGGACAGCGTGATAGTCAGAACATCGCTCGTTACCCTCGCGGCGGT
>USHO01000013.1 GCA_900554485.1 uncultured Eubacteriales bacterium | reverse complement strand
TGTCGACGGACACGGCAACTTCGGCTCGGTCGACGGCGACAGCGCGGCGGCGATGAGGTACACAGAAGTCAAACTTCAACCTCTCGCGCTCGAACTTCTTGACGGTATAGACAAAGATACCGTAGACTGGTCGCTTAACTTCGACGACTCGCTCAAAGAACCCGACACTCTCCCCGGAAGATTTCCGAACCTTCTCGTAAACGGTGCGACGGGTATAGCGGTAGGTCTTGCGACGAATATACCGACGCATAACCTTGCCGAAGTCATAGACGGCGTCGTCGCTTACCTCGACAATCCGAAGATTACCCTTGACGAGATGATGAAGATCGTTCCGGGTCCGGACTTCCCTACGGGCGGATACATCATCGCAGGCGACGAACTCAGAACGGCTTACGCGACGGGTAAGGGTAAAATTCAACTCCGCGCGAGAATAAACGTAGAAGACGCCGACAACGGCAAAAAGAATATGGTAATAACCGAAATTCCGTATCAGGTCAACAAGGCGCAACTTCTGCGTAAAATCGCCGATCTGCAGGAAGAAAACAAAGACGTTCTCGGCGGAATAGCCGCGATTGCGGACGAGTCCGACAGAACGGGTATGCGCGCGGTCATAAAACTCAAAAAAGACGTCGACCCGGCGCCGATTATAAAATATCTGCTGAAATACACTCAGTTGCAGTGTTCTTTCGGTATAAACATGGTCGCGATAGCCGACGGCAAGCCGAAACTCATGGGGCTTATCGACCTGATAAATTATTACGTCGATTATCAGATAAAAGTCGTTTTAAGAAGGACTAAATACGACCTCAACAAAGCCCGCGAACGCGCGCATATTTTGGAGGGGCTTATAATCGCCGTAAACAATATCGACGAAGTAATTCGAATAATCAAGACTTCGCCCGATACCCCCGCGGCTAAACAGAACCTTAAAAACGCTTTCGCTCTTTCGGACAAGCAGGCTCAGGCGATACTCGATTTAAGACTTGCCAGAATCACCAAACTCGAAGTCAATAACCTGAAAGACGAACTCGACGCTCTGCATAAACTGATCGCCGAATTGCAGGCGATCGTCGACAGCAAGAAATTGCAGAAATCGATCGTCAAAAAAGAGATTCTCGCAATCAAAAAGAAATATCGCGATGAGCGTAAAACCGAAATAGTTTCGGTCGAAGACGATATTTCGTTCGCCGCGAAAGCCGAAAACAGAAAGACGGAAGTTTACGTCGTAGGCGTAAATTATAACGGTTCGGTAAGAAAGGTTAAACTCTCCTCGTATAAACGCACGGCGGCGAATCCGAACCCGAAGAAATCCGAGTTTATGAAATTCAAAGTCGAGGCCGACGACGATACGCTTATTTATACGTTTACCGATAAAGGCAACTGCTACCGCATAGATGCCGAAAGCATTCCCGACGGTGGCGGATCCTCGGGCGGAGTTAAATTCGAAACGCTCGCAAAAGACGCGCTTGCGAAAGAAGTACCCGTAGCGATGTTTGCGATCAGGGGTACGAACGTTCCCGAAGGCAGACTGTACTTCTTTACGAAAGACGGCGTCGTCAAACTCACGCCGTGGTCGGAATACGCCGTGGCAAAGAGTTCTTTCGTCGCGATGAAACTTAAAGACGGAGATGCGGTCATCGACGTTCAGCAGGAAATTCCGGATTCCGATTTCGTGTTCGCCACGAAGACCGGAATGGGGCTTAACTGTTCGGATACGTTCAGCGAATACAAACGCGTTTCGGGCGGCGTTCAGGGTATGGATCTGTACGACGGCGACGAAGTTATAAGCGTAACGCAGATCGATAAAGAAAAGGATTACGACCTTGTCGTGGCGACAGGGGCAGGTACTTTCAAACGCGTATATCTTTCGACTGTCAATAAATTGCCCAGAAACAGAAAAGGCGTCAAGATAGCCGACGTCGGCGACGATGCGTTGTTGCTTGCGATGCCCGTACTCAAAGGCGAAAAACTTTATCTTTTAATAGAGGACGAAGACGGCAATACTCTTTATGCCGATTCCTCGCAGTTGGCTGTCGAAAGCAGAACGACAAAAGGCAAACCCATAGCCGCGCTCGGATCTTTCCGCGCGAAAGGGGTGTGTTCCTTTCGTCTCAACGATAAAAAATAACGCCGCGCCGACGGATGTTTTGCGCGACGGTGTCGACGATAGTCCGCGCTCGCAGACAAAAACAGCCGATATCCCCGCAAAAGAAACTTTGACGGAAATCGCGAATACGGATGACGCCGACGGGAATATGCAGGATAAGGCGGACGACGCAAAAACAGTGTCGTCTCCGCGGGGAATCGTCGGCGAGATCAAAGCGATGTCCGTAAGTAATCCGCCAGACGGAATACAAGCCGAAAGCGAAACTATGATCGCCGATATAAAGGCGATTATCGTCGCGGCGTACGGAAAGGTTTCGGCGGTAACCGACGTCGGGAAATCCGCCGAACCGTTTATACACGACTACCTTGCGTTTCTGCATTATGCTTACGGCTCGGTTTCGGGCGAAAAATACGGGCAATCCGAAAGTTTTATCCGCGCGTTGTGCGGCGACATCGTCGGCAAAGACCCCGTTCCCGTATCGGCTAAATTGCTTGCCGTTGCGGACAGAAAATTCGGCGGAGGAATGCTCGTAAGCGTGATTTCGCTGACCGAAAAATTGCTTACGGCGTTCGTTTCGGTTACAGGTGCCGACGGCAAAACCGCAGGCGATATATTGACGCCGATAAAGAGACTTTTATGAACGAAACTTTAAGAGATACTTTGAAGAAAGTAAAATATTTTCTGCTCGATATGGACGGCACCGTATATCTCGGCGACAAAATCATCGGCGGGATGAACGTCACGCTCGATAAGGTCAGACAAAGCGGCAGAAAAATAGTATATCTTACAAACAATTCGTCCAGAACCGCAGACGAATATATAAAAAAACTTACCCGTCTCGATTTGTTCCGCGACGGCGACGAAGTTTATTCGTCGGGTATGGCTGCGACGGAATTTCTCGCCGCGGAACGCGTCGGCAGGACGGTTAATCTTCTCGGCGTCGATACGCTGAAAAGGGAATTTGAAAAAAACGGCATACGCCTTACGGACGAAGATCCCGACATATGCGTGCTTGCGTACGATACCGAGCTGACGTATAAAAAACTCTGTACGTTTACAGACGGACTGAATCGCGGAGCGGAATATATAGCCACTCATCCCGACGCGGTATGTCCGGCAAGTCCGTACTCCGTACCCGATGCTGGGGCTTTCATAGCTATGATAAAAGCCGCGACCGGCAGAACGCCCGATATTGTTATCGGCAAGCCGCAGACAGGCATGGGCGAAAGATTAAAAGTCAGGTATAAGGCGGATAACGACGAGTTTTTAATGGTCGGCGACAGACTGTATACCGACGTCGCTTTCGGCGTGAACTGCGGATTTCATACCGCGCTCGTATTAAGCGGAGAAAGTACGCTTGCCGACGCAATAAAGTCTGATAAAAAGCCCGAATTCATTCTGGACGATCTGAATCGCATAGTCGATTTTTTATAAGAGGTAAAAATATATGGCAAATTTTGACGTGGCTGTTATCGGCGGAGGGGTTATCGGCGCATTCGTGCTGAGAAACCTTGCCAGATATAAACTGGATGCCGTTATGCTCGAAAAAGAGAGCGACGTCTGCATGGGGCAGAGTAAGGCGAACAGCGGTATAGTGCACGCGGGGTTCGATGCCGCAGAGGGCAGTCTTAAAGCAAAGTTTAACGTGGAGGGCGCGGCTATGATGCCCGCAATCGCATGCGAACTCGGGGTTAAGTACAAAAATAACGGTTCTCTCGTGGTAGCGTTTACCGCCGAGGACCTGAAGACGCTTGAAATCCTTAAAAAACGCGGTGAAACCAACGGTGTCGATAGGCTGGAGATCATTTCCGCCGAAGAACTTAAAAAACTGGAACCGAACGTTTCGGACGATGCGAAAGGCGCGTTGTTTGCCCGCGGCGGAGGAATTATCTGCCCGTACGAACTCACTATAGCGGCGATAGGCAACGCCATGGACAACGGCGCGAAACTCATCAGAAACTTTGAGGTCGTAAAAATATACCGTAACGACGAGGATAATTGTTACGAGTTGTATTCCAAAGACGGCAACGAAGTCAGGGCGAAAACGATAGTAAACTGCGCCGGACTCGGCAGCGGTAAGATCGCCGCGCTTGCAGGCGACGATATTCCGGTACACGGTCGCAGGGGCGAATATATACTGCTGGATAAAAAGGACGGCGGGTTCGTCAGACATACGCTTTTCTTCACGCCGACCGAAAAGGGCAAAGGCATACTGATTTCCGATACCGTCGACGGCAACGTTATTTTAGGTCCTACCGCGGAAAATTGCGAAAACGGCGACACCGCAACGACGCGCGGCGGACTGTCCGAGATAATATCGAGGGCAAACACGATGTGCAAAAAGCCGCCGATAAACGATTCGATAACCTCGTTCGCGGGGGTAAGGGCGTATAATGATCGCCACGACTTCATTATCCGCGAAAGCGAAAAAAACGAAGGAATATTCCACATTGTCGGCATAGAATCGCCCGGGCTTACTTCCGCGCCGGCGATAGGTAAATACGTCGTAGAAAAATTGTTGTCTAAACGTCTTACGCTTAAAAAGACGTCCAACTTCAATCCGACCAGAGAACCCGATTGTTTCTTCAAAAATCTTTCCGCGGAAGAGAAAAACGAACTCATAAAGAAAGATCCCGCCTACGGCAGGATAGTCTGTCGGTGCGAACAGATAACCGAGGGCGAAATTATCCGCGCCATAAAGGAGAACCCTAAGGCGACCACGGTGGATTCCGTCAAGCGCAGAACGCGCGCCGGAATGGGCAGGTGTCAGGGCGGTTTTTGTCAGCCGTCGGTCGTCGAAATCATCGCGAGAGAGGCAGGCATACCGATGGAAGAAATCACTAAGTGCGGCAACGGTTCCGAACTGCTGTCGGGGGTGACGAAATGAACGGATTTTGCGATATAGCGATTATCGGCGGAGGTCCGGCAGGGCTTGCCGCCGCGATAGCGGCTTATGACGCCGGCGTCGAAGACATAGTTATACTGGAACGCGAAAAGAAAACCGGCGGAATACTCAATCAGTGCATTCACAACGGGTTCGGGCTTACGAGGTTCAAAGAAAGTCTTGCAGGTCCGGAATATGCGGCGAGGTTTCAGAGCGGCGTTGCCGAAAGGCGGATAAAAGTCATGACCGAAACGACGGTTTTGTCGCTCGGCAAAGATAAACTCATAACGGCGATAAGCCCGTCCGAAGGCGTGTTTACGTTAAAACCGAAAGCGGTCGTTATCGCAACGGGTTGCAGAGAGCGCAGCAGGGGCGCGCTGAATATCGCCGGTACAAGACCTGCGGGTATTTATTCTGCCGGTACGGCTCAGAAATACGCCAACATAAAGGGTTATCTCGTCGGTAAAAACGTCGTCATACTCGGGTCGGGCGATATAGGGCTTATAATGGCAAGAAGAATGACTCTCGAGGGCGCGTCCGTCAAAGCGGTATTCGAGCTTATGCCGTATTCGAGCGGACTTAAACGTAATATCGCGCAGTGTCTCGACGACTTCGGAATTCCTCTGTATCTGAGTCATACGATAGTCGAAATCGAGGGGAAGGACAGAGTTACGGGCGTAGTGGTCGCCGAGGTCGACGAAAACAGAAAGCCGATACCGGGCAGCGAAAAACACTTTAACTGCGATACCGTTTTGTTCTCGGTCGGACTTATCCCCGAAAACGAACTTGCCGAAGGCGCGGGCATCGAGATGTCGCCCGCAACCAAAGGTGCGGTCGTATATCAGAACCGCGAAACTTCGATTCCCGGCGTGTTCGCATGCGGCAACGCGTTGCAGGTTCACGATCTTGTCGATTTCGTGTCCGACGAGGCTGAAATCGCAGGCAGGGCAGCCGCCGCATACGTCAGAAGCGGAGAAACGCCGAAAGATACGATAGAAACGACGAACGGAGACAAGGTGTCTTACGTCCTGCCACAGAAAATAGACAAGAACGACAAGGGCGACGTCAGACTTTTTTTCCGCGTGCGAGGCGAATATAAAAATTGCGCCGTAGTTGCGAAAGACGGCGAAAAAGAAATCGTAAGACTGAAAAAACGGGTTGTCGCTCCGGGCGAAATGGAAAAGCTCGTACTTCCCGCCGCAAAGGTTGCGGAATTAAGCGGTAAACTGACGGTTTCTCTGGAGGTCGGCGAATGATTACGAAAGAACTGACGTGTATAGAATGCCCTATGGGGTGTCACATCGAGGTCGATCTCGAATACGATAATAAAGTAGTCGCCGTACGCGGTAACTCATGTCCGCGGGGTAAAGCCTACGCCGAAACCGAAGTCGTTTGCCCGATGAGGGTCGTTACGTCTTCCGTAAGGGCGACCGACGGTACGATGGTGTGCGTAAAAACCGCCGCTCCCGTCAGAAAATCCGAAATGTTCGACGTGATGCAACGTATAAACGCCGCGTCGTGCGTTCTCCCCGTGCGGGTCGGCGACATAATAGTAAAGGATATAGCCGACGGCGTCGATCTTGTCGCGACGGGAAATTTCGGCTGATTGAAATATGAAAATAGTTGCGATTGAAGAACTTAACGGACGTTACGCCGACGACGGCGAATTTGAAAAAACGGACGAGGAATACGCATCCCGCCTGAGCGAGATAAAAGACGACATCGAAAGGCATGCCGAAGAAAGACCGATTATATTGTTGTCCGGTCCGTCGGGATCGGGTAAAACGACTACCGCTCATATGCTCGAAGACATGCTCGATCGCGACGGCGTAAGTACGCATACGGTTTCTCTCGACAATTATTTCAAGTCGGTAACCGACGCCGAACGCGATACCGTAGATTACGAGGCTCCGTCGCGCATAGACGGCGAACTTTTAAGCGAGCATATCTCGCGTATATTCGCAGGCGAAGAAGTCGACGTGCCGATTTTCGACTTCACAAAGACATCGCGCAGCGACAAGACCGTAAAACTTAAACGTCTGCCGGGCGAACTCGTCATATTCGAGGGTATTCACGCGCTCAATCCGTCGGTCATAACCGCTCCGAAAGAAATTACGGCAAAAATTTATATCAGCGTAAGAACGCGTATCTCTTACGGCGACGGAAATATCCTTCAACCCGAATATGTAAGATTTATGCGAAGAATTGCGAGGGATAAACTGTTCCGCGGTCGCGATGCCGACGAAACCGCAGAGTATTTCGCAAGCGTAAGACGCGGCGAAGAAAATTTCGTCATGCCGTTCAAAAAGCTTGCCGATTACGAAATCGACAGTTTTATCGGGTATGAACCCGGCGTATATAAAAGCGTCGTCGAGGGCGATCTGTTGTCCGTTAGCGCCACAGGCGAGTCGGGCGCGAAAGCTATCGCGCGCCTTAAAGAGTTTTTGAAGTATGTAAAACCGCTTAATGCGGAAAAAACGCCCTATAACTCGCTTATACGCGAATTTATAGGGCGTCGGTAACGCGTTTTATTCTCCGAGTTCTTCGTAAGAATCGGATTTTTTATTTTGGTTTTCGGTCATTTCGGAAACCTTTTTTTTGATTTGTTCCTGACCGTCTTTGACGAGTTTTCTCGCCTTATAAGAATTTGCGACGATCACCGCGCCCGCAAGGACGCCCGCGATCATTCCGCATATAAATCCTTTTTCCATTATAGTCCTCCCGCGTTTGCCCGATTACAGTATGCGCAGGTATTGCATAAATTATTCGCCGCGACGGAATTTGAAAAAATTTCGTTACGGCGATTGCGTTTTACGATATTTTGGTATATAATATAGTCGTAAAAAGATTTTCGGTCGGGTAAATGTCAATAGATTGAAGTTACTCCCGACTAACGGAGGCGAATATGGTCAAGATGCAAACCAGACCCGTATGTCTGTTTATTATGGACGGTTACGGGCTTAATAAAGACGAACACGGCAACGCGATAGCCATTGCTCACGAAGGCGTAATCGCAAATTTAATGAAAAAATATCCGTCGACCAACCTCGGCGCAAGCGGACTTTCCGTCGGTCTTCCCGACGGGCAGATGGGCAACAGCGAGGTCGGGCACCTCAACATGGGCGCAGGCAGAATAGTCTATCAGGATCTTACGAGAATTACCAAGTCCATCGAGGACGGCGACTTTTTTGAAAATCCCGAACTTATTTCCGCTATGGACGGCGCGAAGAATTCCGGCAAGAAACTTCACCTTTACGGACTTTTGTCGTCAGGCGGCGTTCACAGCCATATAACCCATCTTTTCGCCCTTCTCGAAATGGCTAAAAGACGCGGCGTGAACGACGTTTTCGTTCACTGCTTTATGGACGGCAGAGACGTTTCTCCGACAAGCGGCGTCGAATTTATAGCCGAACTCGAAGACAAGATGAAAGAACTCGGCGTCGGTAAAATCGCTACCGTAAGCGGCAGATATTACGCTATGGACAGAGATAACCGTTGGGAAAGGGTTGTCAAAGCGTACGACGCGATGACCGTCGGCAACGGCGTTAAGGCTACGGATGCGAAAACCGCCGTCGAAGAGAGTTATAAGGCGGGCGTTACCGACGAATTCGTCGTACCCGTAAACATATATGAAAACGGCGCTCCCGTAGGGCTTATCGAAAAGGGCGACAGCGTCATATTCTATAATTTCCGTCCCGACAGAGCGAGAGAAATAACCAGGGCTTTCACCGAAGAAAAATTCGACGGATTTGAAAGAAAAACCGGTCTGCTCGGTCTTAATTACGTCGGATTTACCAAGTATGACGCTACGTTCTCTCACGTCAGAATAGCATTCGGGAAACAGGAACTTCACAATACTCTCGGCAAATATCTTTCCGATAACGGTTATACCCAACTTCGTATAGCCGAAACCGAAAAATACGCGCACGTTACGTTCTTCTTCAACGGCGGTGTAGAGGCGCCCGAAAAGAACGAATACAGAGATCTCATACCTTCTCCGAAGGTCGCCACTTACGACCTGCAACCCGAAATGAGCGCATATCTCGTTACGGATAAAGTACTCGAAGAGATCGAGTCCGACAAATTCGACGTAATCATTCTCAATTACGCCAACTGCGATATGGTAGGACATACCGGTGTTCTCGACGCGGCGGTCAAAGCCGTGAAAACCGTAGAAGACTGCATCGCGAAGATAACCGACGCCGTGCTTAAAAAGGGCGGAAGTTGCCTTATCACTGCCGACCACGGCAATGCCGACAAGATGATCGCTGAAGACGGTTCGCCGTTCACCGCGCATACGACCAACCGCGTGCCTTTTATACTGGCAAGCGAGCAGTTCAAAGACGTTAAATTAAGAGACGGCGGCATTCTGGCTGATATTGCGCCCACGCTTTTGGAAGTAATGGGCGAAAAAATCCCCGCCGAGATGACAGGTAAATCGCTTATAGTCAAATAATTTGCTTTAAGTCGCGTTCAAACGCTTGCCATTCGTCGGATATTATGCTAAAATAGTAACGCTTTGTAAATTTTGTACATTTGGAGACGATATATATTATGTTAGAAAATCTGCTTATTTCATTCAATACGGCGTCCAAGATTTGCATTCCGTTGCTTATCGTTGCGGTTCTTTGCGCGTTGTTCGTTATAGTAATCGTCATGATGCAGCCCAGCAATTCCAACGGCATAAGCGCGCTCGGCGGTCAGCAGGAAACTTTCTACGGTAAAAATAAAGGTAAAACTATGGAACATAAGTTGAGAAAACTTACGGTCATCGCGGTTTCGATAATGGCTATCGCAATGATTGCTTTCTGCATTATAGTTTTCCGTATTACCGACTGATAAATATGCTTTTTTGCGGGCGCGAAAATCGCGCCCGCTTATTTTTTTGAAAGGAATTATGAACGCATACGAATTTATATCGGACAAATTTACTTCCGGCGAATGGACGGGGATCGGTAAAAAGACGATTTTCGCCGAAACCGGCACGAAATCGACGTTTGAGCGTCGCGCGATAGAGGATATTCTGCGTCGGCTTGAAAACGACGGCGTTATCGTCAACGTCGACGGCAGATTTTACCGCCCCGAAGACGGCGGTTTTATAAAAGGCATCATCCGCGGCAACGAGCGCGGTTTTGCGTTCGTTACGGGCGGAAACGGAGATAATTATTTCATTCCGCATAAAAAATTAAACGGCGCATGTAATAAAGACGAGGTGCTTATACGCCGCGTCGAAAGCGATCGCGGTTCGACCGACGAGGCAGAAGTCGTGAAAATTTTATCGCGCGGCGTAAAGTCTCTTGGCGGAACGTATTATAAAGTGCGGACTTTCGGTTTTGTCCGCCCCGACGATAAAAATTATTATAACGACGTGCGCGTTCCGTTTTCGCTTGCCGCGGGCGCGAAAGCGGGAGATAAGGTAATCGTAGACATAGTGTCGTTTCCCGAAAAAGATAATCCTGAGGGAAAAGTTCGGGAAATACTCGGTAAAAGCGGAGATTTGTCTGCCGAAGAAAATTCCGTGATAAGGTCTTACGGATACACCGAAACGTTTCCTCAAGGCGTTGTCGACGAGGTCGCAAAGATAGAACAAAAAGTGCCGCATAACGCGTTTATCGGCAGAAAAGATTTTACCGGACGCTGTATTATAACTATCGACGGCGAAGACAGTCGTGATTTCGACGACGCTGTCGAGGTCGAAATTCTGAAAAACGGCAATTTCATGCTCGGCGTGCATATCGCCGACGTTTCCGAATATGTAAGACCGAAGACCGCTCTTGACGAAGAGGCTTATTCGCGTTCGACAAGCGTTTATTTCCCCGACAGGGTAATACCTATGTTGCCGAAAGAATTGTCAAACGGAATATGTTCGCTGAACGAAGGAGAACCGAGACTTACGCTGTCATGCGTTATGGAGATAACTCCTGCGGGCGACGTCGTGAACCGAGAAATCTGTAAAAGCGTGATAAAATCGGCTAAACGGATGACGTACACCGCCGTACAGGCTATCCTCGACGGAGATAAACAGGTCAGAAAGGAATACAAAAAGTTCGTCGGCGAAATCGAAAACATGCGGCTGTTGCAACTTGCGCTGACGGCGAAAAGAAACGAACGCGGGAGTATAGATCTCGACGTGCGCGACAGTCATATCTCGGTTGATGACGGAGTTATAAACGTGGAGCCGCAAACGAGTCTCGACGCATATAAGATAATAGAGGAATTTATGGTGCTTTGCAACGAAGAGATCGCCGAATACCTCTACTATCTCGAACTTCCGTGTATATACAGAGTTCATGAACGCCCGTCAACCGAAAAAGCGACCGATTTTATCGCATTTTTAAGTACTTTGGGTATATCGGTGAAGTGGAAAGCGGACGATTGCCGTCCGTCGGACTTCTCCGCATTGCTGAAAAAGATTGAAGGCGAACCCGTTTATCCGATCGTCAATAAGGTCATGTTGCGTTCTATGCAAAAGGCTAAATACAGTGCCGAAAACCTCGGACATTTCGGTATATCCAGCAAGTGTTATTGCCACTTTACGTCGCCTATAAGGCGGTATCCCGATCTCATCGTTCACAGAATAGTCAAGGCATCGCTTGACGGGGATATGGCTGCGCTTAACGAACGCTATTCGACTTTTGCGCCGGAGGCGGCAGTTCAGTCGTCCGTAAACGAAAAGAAAGCCGACGAGGCGGAAAGAGCGGTCGACGATTTGTATAAAGCGGCTTACGCAAGCGAACGCGTCGGCGAAGAATTCGACGCCGTTATAAGCGGGGTAACGTCTTCGGGGGTGTTTTCCGAACTCGAAAACGGAGTCGAGGGTTTCACGCCTATAGGAGATCTTCCGCGCGGGCAGTACTCTTACGACGAAAAAACGTTTTCTCTTCGCAGCGGTAAGCATTGCTATACGCTTGGCGACGAAGTCAGAATAGGCATTATGGACGCCAATATTACAAACAGGAGAATAGATTTTATCATTCTTGCAAAAAAAGATAAAAATCGTCGCGTCAAAGGTTGAAAACGCGGCGGAAATATGATAGAATACGAACAGACCTATGAAAATCATTGCCGAAAACAGAGAGGCGAGATACGAATATTTCGTCGAAGACAATTTCGAGGCGGGCATATCGCTCGACGGCGGCGAAGTCAAATCCATACGCGCCGGGAACGTTTCGCTTAAAGATGCATATTGTTCCGTGTCGGGCAGCGGCGAATTGTTTATAAAAGGTATGCACGTCGCCGTATACGACAAAGGCGGAAGTTTCAACGTAAAAGACAGTCGCCGCGATCGCAGACTGCTTATGCATAAATCCGAAATTCACAGACTTATCGGCAAGGTCAACGAAAAAGGATTTACGCTCGTTCCGCTCAGACTCTACTTCAAGCAGTCGCTTATAAAGTTGGAAATAGGGTTGTGCCGCGGTAAGCATACTTACGATAAAAAGCAGACCATCCGCGAACGGGATCTTGACAGATCGGCGAAACGCGAAATTAAAAATTATAAGATATAAAATGGGGGTGCAACGGTTTCGACTGGGTAAAAAAGGAACGATATAAGCATACCGCAGGGCTGCGACTGCGTTAAAACGCGGGCTAAATTCAAATGCTAAATCTGAAAACAACACGGTAAGATATAACAACAATCTTGCTTTCGCTGCGTAATTAAAGCGGCGGCGTCGCTGCGTTTTTTCCCGTCGGGAGCGTATGCGGCGTCAATTAAGACGGGGAACGCCTTAAAAAGAGTAGTCTTGCTTTTTAAGGGGCTTTTTAAGACCGACGTTATCTTGTAGCCCGTATCCGGACGGCAGGTAAAAGAGATTAAACGGATACTAAGTATGTAGAAGGTCGTTTTGTTTTTGCGCAACACAGGAGTTCGACTCTCCTCACCTCCACCATCTTTGTTGTACGAAAAAGCTACAACAGACAAAAAGCACAAGATATTGCGTATCTTGTGCTTTTTTGTTACTATATCTTGTGATTTTGTCGTTGGACAAAATCTTTGAATTTAACAGCTGCATTTCGGCGCTTTTTTCAAAAAACAGGTCTTGAACTTACGACATATCGTTTTTGCTCGATAGGGTACTACAATTTTATAATAATTTTTAAGAGAGAACAAGTTTTTAGGTTCTCTCTTTTTTGTTGCTGTTTGAGTGTAGTTTCCCCAAGGTGATAAGAAAAATTATAATTATAGTAATAACGAAAAGGAGAACAATATGAAATATGGAATGTGGTTGGACGAATGGTTTCGTAATTACATACAGCCGTCGTCGAAGATAAAAACTTGCGAAAGGTACTCTGAAATCATTGAGAAGCACCTGAAAGTAAAATTGGGAGAATATGAGCTTGACGAACTGACGCCGCTTGTTTTGCAGAGATATGTTACGGGGCTGATGCAGAGCGGGAATATTGTAACAGGAAAAGGTTTGGCGGCGAATTCGGTGAACGGAATTATTACGGTGATACAGAATTCGCTGAAACTCGCTTACACGCTCGGAGAACTCAAAGAATACACGGCAGACAAAATCAAACGCCCGAAAACGAAAGAGAAAGAAGTATCCTGTTTTTCGCTTGCCGAACAGAAGAAGATAGAGCAGGCGGCGTTATCGAGTAAGAAACGGAAATTTATCGGGATCGTGATTTGTCTTTATTCGGGTTTGCGTATCGGAGAATTGCTTGCGCTTACTTGGTCGGATATTGATTTCACGAAAGGAACGCTTGCGGTGAACAAAACTTGCCACGACGGCTGTATACAGGGTGATGGAAAAGCTCGGAATCAGTCATATGCCGAAGCGGAAACCGCATGGAATAACTAAGGCAGATAAGGAATCACAGAAATCGGAAGATCTCATTAAGCGGGATTTCACGGCAGAAGCACCACTGGAGAAGTGTATAACAGATATCACTGAGATTAAGGCTGCGGACGGCAAGCTGTATGTATCGGCAATCTTTGACTGTTTTGACGTTGCAGTTGTTGGCTTAGCTATGGCAGATAATATGCGGGCTGATCTCTGCGTAGAGACGCTTGTGAATGCCTATAGAACATATCCTGACCTGAGAGGCTGCATTATCCATTCAGATCGTGGGAGTCAATACACCAGTGAAATCTATCGTAATGCCATCAGCAAATATGGAATCATTCAGAGTATGAACAGTGCCGGAGGCAGATGTCACGATAATGCCCGCTGCGAAAGTATGTGGGCAAGGATGAAGGAGGAGCTACTTTACGGTAGGTATAACACGGAGAAGCTAACTATAGAAGAACTGAAAACGATTATCTGGCGATATTTTATGAGCTATTGGAATAATCGCAGGATCTGCACTGCAAACGGAGGCTTACCGCCTATGGAAAAGCGACGCAGGTATGAACTTTCGGCCAAGAGAGTTGCCTGATATAGATGGAACGGTTTGCGTCGCGATCTGAAACCAATTCGTCGCTAGAGGATGTATATCCAACTGTGTAAATGGGAATAATCTCCAATATAAAGAAAAAGGAGATAATAAATCATGACACAGTTGAATGAACAGGAAATGAAGTTAGTAGAATTAATCAGTGAAGGATGTAAAACTCCAAACGATATAACCTCAAAGCTTAAGCAGTTGTTTGCAGGAACGCTTGAGAAGATGCTTGAAGCTGAAATGGATGAACATTTAGGATATGAAAAAAACAGTATTCTTGGCAACAACAGCGGTAACAGCCGTAATGGTTACGGGAAGAAAACAATTAAAAGTGAATGGGGAGAAAGTGAAATATCTGTCCCCCGTGACAGAGCCGGAACATTTGAACCGCAGGTTATTGAAAAACGGCAGACCAGAACTGATGATATGGAGGCTCGCGTCCTTGCAATGTACCAAAAAGGTATGTCTGTCCGCGATATAGAGGATCATATTCGTGATATTTACGGTGTTGACGCTTCTGCGAGTCTGATTAGCCGTATTACAGATAAAATCATGCCGGAATTGATTGAATGGCAGCAGAGACCTCTTTCTGAAATATATCCTGTTGTATTCTTTGACGGAATATACTACAAAGTAAGAAAAGACAGCAAGGTAGTAAATAAATGCGTTTACAGCGTACTGGGAATAGATGAAGAAGGAAAGAAAGATATATTAGGAATCTGGATAGGCGAAAATGAAAGCGCTGCTTTTTGGACAACAATATTTAACGAGCTAAAAAATCGTGGAGTAAAAGATATTTTAATTGCCTGCCATGATAATTTATCAGGCTTTTCAAATGCCTTATCCACGGTGTTTCCTAAGACCGAAAATCAGCTTTGTATCATACACATGATACGTAACTCCACAAAATTCGTATCATATAAAGATATAAAGCCAATAATGGCTGATTTAAAGAAAGTATATGGTGCCGTTAACGAAGAAGCTGCACTGTATGCGCTTGAAGAATTCAAAGAAAAATGGGATAGCAAATACCCACAGATATACAAGATGTGGGAATCAAATTGGACGGATTTGTCAGGATTTTTTAAATATCCGACAGAAATGCGCAGGCTCATTTATACAACAAATGCAGTAGAGGGATTTCACCGTATGCTGCGTAAGTTTACAAAGACGAAAACGAACTTTCCAACAGATGATTCACTCAAAAAATCGATATATTTGTCCGTAAAGGAAATCAGTAAAAAATGGAATAATCCGGTTAGAGATTGGGGCAAAATAATAGGGCAGTTTATGATGTTTTTTGAAGAACGTTTTGGTGAAATACGAACTGCATGATTGGGGCTCTGCCCCAAACCCCGGAGTTTATCGCTTTTGTTTTCCCCTAAATGGGCAGAAAAAACAGGCGACAGAAAAGTGCCGCCCATTTCGGGGTAAAATCCGTACAGCCGCTCAGGTCGCACTCCTGCGTTGCCGTATCCTGCCGTACGGAAAAAGCCAATTATATTATTAACAATTGTTTAGAAGATTATTCTATTTACACGGTTTGCGCAACACTCCCCGTCGCTACGCTCCTCAGTGGTTTCAGATCGGCCCCTTCGGGGCTGAAAATGTTACTAAGAAAAAATCCTTGTAAAAAAAGTGTCAACTTATCTTGACAATTTCAAACTGATGTGATATAATAGTTTCATTCCAGAAAAGGAGTAAAAAAATATGCGGCAAGGTATTCTTAAATAAAACTATAATCAAATAGTGGGAACAAAGGATTATGATAGTCCCTTTTGTGGGGGCTTGGTTTTTTGTACCCAATTTAAGAATACTTTTGCCTTATCAATTTTGACATATTCAAAAAACAGCAATCACAAATAGGTGTATGCTGTATATGTGTATGTCCGCAAATTATAATCCCCAGTGGTAAAAGTATTTTACTGCTGGGGATTTTTATGCCCTTTTGGGGCTGTAAAAGGAGGACAATCACATGAAAATAATCAATATTGGAATTCTCGCCCATGTAGACGCAGGAAAAACAACATTGACGGAAAGCCTGCTGTACACCAGTGGAGCGATTGCGGAACAAGGAAACGTGGATAAAGGAACTACAAGAACAGACACTATGATTTTGGAACGGCAACGTGGAATTACCATTCAGACAGCAGTTACTTCTTTTTGCTGGAATGATTATAAAATCAACATCGTGGACACTCCCGGTCATATGGATTTTTTAACCGAAGCATACCGATCTTTATCTGTCCTTGACGGAGCTGTTTTAGTCATTTCGGCAAAAGACGGCGTACAGGCACAGACACGTATATTATTCAATGCGCTTCAGAAGATGAACATCCCGACAATCATCTTCGTAAATAAGATAGACCAAAATGGAATCGACCTGCGGCGTGTTTACCAAAGCATCAAAGATAAACTTACCAGTGATATGATTGTCATGCAGGAGGTTGCCTTGTCGCCCAAGATAACCATAACCGATATTTCTGATTTGGACAAATGGGATATTGTTATTTCTGGAAGCGATGAACTGTTAGAACGATATGTTGCAGAGGATCCTTTGGATATACAGGAATTACAATATGAAAAGTGCAAAAGAACCAGATGCTGCTC
>USHO01000012.1 GCA_900554485.1 uncultured Eubacteriales bacterium | reverse complement strand
ATATTATAACTTATGGAAAATATTTCCGATTATAAGGAGATTGAAATGGATATCGAAAACAAAGTCGAAGGGAGTTACGGCGCGGACCAGATACAGGTTCTCGAAGGACTCGAACATATCAGAAAACGCCCCGGCATGTATATAGCCTCGACGGATGAAAGGGGTCTTCATCATCTTGTAAAAGAGATTGTTGACAACTCCGTGGACGAAGCTCTTGCCGGCTACTGCGATACCATTACCGTTACGATAGAAAAAGACGGTTCGTGTTCGGTAAGGGATAACGGGCGAGGCATACCTACCGGTATACATGAAAAAGAGGGAGTGTCTACGGTTGAGGTCGTTATGACAAAACCGAATGCCGGCGGTAAATTCGGCGGCGGCGGGTATACCGTTTCTTCCGGTTTGCACGGCGTAGGTCTTAAAGCCGTAAACGCGCTTTCCGAATATGCGTCCGTAGACGTTTATCAGAACGGAAAACATTATCGCCAGGAATATGATCGCGGCGTTCCGCGCGCAAGGCTTGCAGTAATAGGCAATACTTCCGAAACGGGAACGAGAATAACATTCAAGCCGGATTACGAAATATTCGAAACGACCGTATTTAATTATAATACGATCAAGAGCATACTTCGTGATTTTGCGTTCCTGAATGCCGGGCTGAAAATCATCCTTGAAGATAAAAGAGAAGGGCAGGAGGCTCGCGACGAACTTTTATACGAGGGCGGAATAACGGAATATGTAGAATTTCTTAACGCCAATAAAGAGCCGATAAGTCAGGTTTTGTATTTCCGCGAAAACTACGATGCCGTATCGGTTGAAATCGCTATGCAATATAACGACGGATACAATGAAAACGTCATCGCTTTCGCCAACAATGTCAATACCAAAGAAGGCGGTACACATATAGACGGTTTCAGGTTTGCGCTTTCTAAACTCGTAAACGATGCGGGCAAAAAACTCAATCTTATAAAAGACGACGATAAACTTGCAGGTGAAGACGTCAGAGAGGGGTTGACGGCAGTAATATCCGTAAAACTTCCCGAACCGCAATTTGAGGGTCAGACGAAAACCAAACTCGGCAACAGTGAAATGCGCGGATACGTGCAAAAAGCCATGAATGAAGGGCTCGGTACTTACCTTGAAGAAAATCCGACGTTTACAAAAGAGATTTTAACGAAGTGTCTTACAGCCAAACGGGCAAGAGAAGCTGCAAGAAAGGCAAGAGAGGCTACCCGCAAGACTGCATTTGAAAGTACGGCTCTGCCCGGTAAACTTGCCGACTGTTCCGAAAAAAATCCGGAACTTTGCGAGATCTATCTTGTAGAGGGAGATTCCGCAGGCGGAACGGCAAAACAGGGCAGAGACAGGCGGTTTCAGGCAATACTGCCGCTCAGAGGTAAAATACTCAACGTAGAAAAGACGAGAGTAAACAGAGTTCTCGAAAACGAAGAAATAAAGGCAATGATAACCGCTTTCGGCGGCGGAATGCTCGAAGACTTCGATGTAACGAAAATTCGTTACGACCGCGTAATTTGCATGACCGATGCAGATGTCGACGGTTCGCATATCAGAATATTGCTCTTAACGTTTTTCTTCCGCTATATGCGGCCGCTTGTGGAACAGGGGCATGTGTATATCGCTCAGCCGCCGCTCTATAAGGCAACGAAGAATAAAGTCGATTATTATTTTTATAACGATGCCGACAAAGATGCTTTCTGTAAAGAAAACCCGCGCAGCGATATTCAGCGATACAAGGGTCTCGGCGAAATGGACAAGCAGCAATTATGGGATACGACGATGAATCCCGCAACTCGTACGCTGAGAAAGGTTACGATAGACGATGCCGTCGAAGCGGATGCGCATTTTGCTCTTTTGATGGGCGAAGAACCAGAGCAACGCAGAAAATTCATCGAAGAAAACGCTAAATTCGCTAATCGCGAACTCGATACCTGACGGAGGAAAGGGAAATGGCTAAAAAAGAATTCGATCAGGCTTTGACGGCTGAATTCAAAAGAACCCTCGATATGACGAAAATAATCGACATCGAGGTTGAAAAAGAACTTAAACAGAGTTTTATAGATTACGCAATGTGCGTAAACCGTTCCAGGGCTATCCCTGATGTCAGAGACGGTCTGAAACCGGTACACAGACGTATTCTGTATTCGATGAACGAACTCGGTCTTACGCCTGATAAAGCGTATAAAAAATGCGCCGCAATCGTCGGCGACGTTTTAGGTAAATATCATCCGCACGGCGACAGTTCGGTTTACGACGCGCTTGTAAGATTGGCTCAGGACTTTTCGATTAATATGCCCCTTGTCGACGGACACGGCAATTTCGGTTCGGTCGACGGCGACCCGGCGGCGGCATACAGGTATACAGAAGCGCGAATGAGTAAAATGGCGCTTGAAATGTTGCGCGAAATCGATAAAGATACCGTTGATTTTTATCCCAACTTCGATGATACGCGTATGCAGCCCGTGGTTTTACCCGCAAGGTACCCCAACCTTCTCGTAAACGGCGCAGACGGTATAGCAGTCGGTATGGCGACGAATATTCCTCCGCACAACCTCGGCGAAGTTATTGACGGAACTGTGGCACTTCTCGATAATCCCGATTTGTCCGTCGATGAACTGTTGCAGTATATTCCGGCGCCCGATTATCCGACCGGCGGTATCATAATGGGCAGAAGCGGAATAAGAAACGCTTACAGAACGGGAAGGGGCGGTTATGTTCTCCGTGCGAGGTGTGAGATTGAAGAATTCAACAACGGCACGAGGGAGAGAATAATCGTAACGGAATTACCGTATCAGGTAAACAAACAAAAACTTATCGAAACGATTGCGGATTATGTTAAAAACAAGCGTCTCGAAGGAATTTCTAATATCAACGACGAGTCCGATCGCCACGGTATGAGGGTGGTTATCGAAATTAAAAAAGATGCAAACGCACAGGTTGTGCTCAATTCGTTGTATAAGCAGACGAATTTGCAGGTATCGGGCGGTATAATACTTCTTGCGCTGGTCGGAACCGATCCGAAAGTCCTTAACTTAAAAGAAATACTCGAATATTACATTGCGCATCAGAAAGACGTTATAACCCGTCGTACCAAATACGATCTTGCTAAGACAAAAGAGCGCGAACATATCGTCAAAGGTCTTGTTATCGCGCTTGCACACATCGACGAAGTTATAGCTATAATTAAGCGCAGTAAGGATAAAGACGAGGCGTCGAGACAATTAATGGATGCTTTTCTTCTTGACGAAAAGCAGACTACGGCAATACTCGAGATGAGGCTTCAAAGACTTACGTCTATGGAAGTCGATAAACTCAACGAAGAACTTCGTCAGCTCGATGCCACGATTGCCGATCTCGAAGATATTTTACAAAAACCCGAAAGAGTGATTGCTATTATTAAAAATGATTTGCTCGATATTAAGAACAGGTATCCTACGCCGCGCAAGACTGAAATATCGACCGATTATGCTGATATCGGCGAGGCGGATTTAATTCCGAGAGAAGACGTCGTTATTTCTATGACGCACCTCGGTTATGTCAAGAGGCTCAGCGTAAAAGAGTGTCGTGCTCAAAGGCGAGGCGGAAAAGGAGTTACCGCACATAAACCTAAAGACGAAGATTTCGTCGAGAATATGTTCGTAAGTTCTACGCATGACGATTTACTTTTCTTCTCTTCGCTCGGTAAGGTGTACAGATTAAAAGGGTATGAGATACCCGAGGCTCAGAAGACCGCGAGAGGCAGAGCGATAGTTAATCTTATTCAGGTCGATAACAGCGAAAGAATTACTGCGATTATCCCGAGAAAAGAAAGTCTTCGCGAAGAAAACGAAATCGTTACGGATGACACCTCGGTCGAAAACGAAAGTGAGGTAACGGAAGTAACCGAAAATTGCGCCGAAGGCTATATTATGATGGCGACCAAGTTCGGACTCATCAAAAAGACGCCTATTTCGCAATTCGATCGTATAAGAAAAGGCGGTAAAATCGCCATAAGTCTTCTTCCCGGCGACGAGCTTATTTCTGTTCAGTTTACAAGCGGTAATGACGAAATTCTTATCGGATCGCATGACGGCAAATGTATAAGATTCTCCGAGCAGGATGTACGCGCAACCGGCAGAGATACCCAGGGTGTAAAATCAATGGATATCGAAAACGGCGACTATGTAATCGACATGCAGGTTGTACACCCGGGAGATACGGTTATAACGGTTTCTTCGCTCGGCTACGGAAAACGCAGCAGCCTTGACGAATACAGACTGCAGTCCCGTGCAGGTAAGGGAATAAAAGCCGGTATATTCAATGAGGTGACCGGATCGCTTGTCGGTATCAAACCGGTAAGAGAAGGCGAAGACGTGATGATGATTTCCGATACAGGCGTCGCGATAAGAGTACTTGTAGACGAAATATCGCTTATAGGCAGAGCAACGAAGGGCGTTAAAGTAATGAGACTTGACGGTTCCGAAATATCGACCGTTACCATTGCTCCGCATGACGAAGAACCCGAGGAGATTGTCGGCGAAGACGGCGATGAAACGTCGGACACCGAAACAAACGGCGAAACAACCGAATCGGCAACCGAAGAATAAAAACATAACATCGTCAGGGACGTATTTTGTACAATCGTTCCTGACGACTTGTAAATAAGGCAAATGTCAGAATTTTTAAGTAAATTGAATGAAGAGCAGATCAAACCCGTTCTTGCGACCGAAGGGGCTGTTCTTGTTATAGCCGGAGCGGGTAGCGGTAAAACCCGCGTCCTGACAAGCAGAATAGCGCATATCGTTAAAGACCTCAACGTTCCGCCGTACAATGTTTTGGCGATAACTTTCACCAATAAGGCTGCGGACGAAATGAAAGAAAGGCTTAGTGGCATGATTGACGGAATCGATGATATGTGGGTGTGTACGATACACTCAATGTGTGTTCGTATGTTGCGTTACGGCGCAGAAAAAATCGGTTACGGCAGGGATTTTTCCATTTATTCCGAAAGCGATAAAGAAAAAGTCTTAAAACGAGTTATAGTTTCGCTGGGGCTTGAAACGGACAGATACTATAAGTCATCAAAAAATATAATTTCGGCTCGCAAGACAAGAAATCAGACAATAGACGAGTATGAAACGGAAAACGCCAGAATGAAGGATATAGGCGACTTCGTAAAAATAATGCGCGGCTATGAAGACGAATTAAGAAAGAGTAATGCTTTCGATTTCGATGATTTGCTTATAAAGACCCGTGAACTGCTGGCAAACGATCGTGAAACGCTGGATAGATTTTCGTCCAGATTCAGATATATACATATAGACGAATTTCAGGATACGAACGCTGTACAATACGATATCGTCAAAATGCTTTCATATGCACACGGTAACATATTTGCAGTTGGTGACGACGATCAGAGTATTTATGGTTGGCGAGGCGCAGATATAAACAATATACTCGGTTTCGAGAAAGATTTCAAAAACGCTCAGGTATTCAAGCTCGAAAGAAATTATCGCTCGACAAAGAAAATTCTCGATATAGCAAATACGGTTATCAAGCATAACGTCAACAGAAAAGATAAAACTCTCTGGACTGGAAACGACGATGGTGTAAAACCCGAAGTATATATTGCCGACGACGAATCGGGAGAGGCTCAATATACTGCGATACAGATTAAAAATCTTCTGTCCAGAGGCTATCGGTATTCGGATTTCGCCGTACTTATGCGTATAAACGCGCTCTCGCGTTCGTATGAACAAGAGTTTATGAAATACGGTCTGCCGTGTAAAGTTTACGGAGGATTTAAGTTTTTTGAACGTAAAGAAATTAAAGATTTGACTGCATATTTAAGGCTGCTTAGTAATCCGCTCGATAATGAGGCGGTTCTGAGGGTTATAAACGTGCCGAAACGCGGAATAGGCGATAAATCGGTCGAAACATTGCAACGTTATGCCGAAACAAACGGGTTTTCGGTATTTGACGGTGTTTTCGATTGTGACATGTTGGATTTGAATAGCGGCGCAAAAAGTAAGATTCGTTCTTTCAAAGATATAATATCGTCATTAATCGTCGATAAAGAGACTATGAGTCTTACCGATCTTGTGAAATCGGTTATAAATAAAACCGATTATATGAGTTGTTTTCAGGAGCAATCAGAGGAAAACGAAGATAAAAAGCGGAACGTGAACGAATTTCTTGCATCCGTCGAAGAATTTGAAAAACAAAATCCCGGCGCATCGCTTACGGAATATTTAGGCAGCGTAACTTTAAGTTCGGATACGGATGAGATAAATGACGGTAATTTCGTTACGCTTGCGACAATACATTCTGTAAAAGGCTTGGAATATCGCGTTGTTTTCGTATGTGGTCTCGATAAAGAAATCTTTCCTATAGAGCGCAACGGGTTTGCCGACGACGATACCGAAGAAGAACGGCGTCTTATGTATGTCGCCGTAACCAGAGCGAGAGAACGTTTGTATATAACCCGTGCAAGGAGCAGATTCCTGTATGGGTCACGAAGACCGACCATACAATCGGAGTTCCTTGATGAAATCGCCGATAAAATCGGAATGCCGAAAGCCGATTACGGTTACGGACGTTATCAGGATATAAATTATACCCGCAGATCATCTTACGGCGATTCTTCTGAAAGGGCTTCGGCGAACGATTCGTCGGCCGGAGACGTGGCATATTCGCGCTCGTACGATTCATATAAAAAAGGCTATGCCGATTCTTACATGAAAAATCGTAATGTTTCTTCCGCGATGCGTCAGACGGCGCAAGGCGCGACAGACGATTATAAAGCCGGGGCAAAGGTATTGCATAAGAAGTTCGGTGAGGGGATTATAGTCGCAAGAAAACTAAACGGAGACGATGTTGTAATCGACGTTGCCTTCAAAGGTGTCGGTATAAAATCACTCGTAGTAAGATATGCTCCGATAGAGGTGATAAAATGACGGCTGCGCAACGTTTAAGAATGCGTGAACTTGTCGATACGCTTAACAGATACGGTTACGAGTATTATGTCCTTGACAATCCTAGCGTACCGGATCGCGAATACGACAAACTGTATGACGAATTGAAGTCACTGGAGAGTGAAACGGGCGAAAGATTTCAGGACAGTCCGACACGTCGTGTCGGGGGAGATCCGATTTCTTCGTTCTTGAAACACGAGCATATTCACAGATTATACAGTCTCGATAAGTGCGTCACTGACGGTGAACTGGGATCCTTTGACGAGCGTGTCAGAAAAATCGTTCCCGATCCCGAATATACGGTCGAATATAAATTTGACGGACTTACGATGTGTCTGACCTATGAAAACGGAGAGTTTGTACGCGCGACGACAAGGGGTAACGGAATTGTGGGTGAAGACGTTACCGCACAGGCGTTGACGATAAAATCTTTTCCGTTGAAAATAGATCGTAAAGACGTTATGGAAATACAGGGCGAGGCGATAATTCGTCTTTCGGTTCTTGAAAAATACAACGAAACCGCCGAAGAACCTTTGAAAAACGCTCGTAACGCGGCTGCCGGGGCTATACGGAATTTGGATCCCAAAATAACGGAAAAACGTCATCCGGAAATTGTTTTTTATAATATAAATTACGCCGAAAACGGCGGATTCGGTTCTCAACTCGAGATATTCGATTTTCTCAAACGTAACGGTTTCAAGACATTCGATTTTTTGCGTGTATGCAAAAATCTCGACGAGGTTAAATCGGCAATAGAAGAAATAGAAGTCGGCAGAAGAAATATCGACATTCTTACAGACGGAGCGGTCGTTAAGTTGAATTCCGTGACGGAAAGAGATAAACTCGGTTATACCGATAAGTTTCCCAGATGGGCTACGGCATATAAGTTCGAGGCGGAAGAGGCAGAAACGACATTGAGCGGGATTCGTTGGCAAGTAGGACGAACGGGCAAACTGACTCCGTTAGGGATTGTAGCGCCCGTAGAACTTGCAGGCGCGACCGTCAGAAAGGCTACGCTTAACAATTATGGAGATATATGTCGGAAACACGTCAGATTGGGCTGTAAAGTCCTTATAAGGCGCAGTAACGAGGTAATCCCGGAGATACTCGGTGCAATCGACGAATCGGGCGAAGAAATCGAAAAAATAACCGAATGTCCTTATTGCGGGACACCCGTTGTCGAAGCGGGCGCAAATTTATTCTGTCCGAATGAGAATTGTCGTCCGAGGGTGATCGGTAAACTTACGAATTTTGCATGTAAAGACGGCATGAATATAGACGGTTTTTCCGAAAAAACAGCAGGTGTTTTATACGATGAATTCGGCGTCAGAAGTTTTTCGCAGTTGTATTCGCTCGATAAAGAGAAATTGTTGTCGTTAGACGGGTTTAAGGATAAAAAAGCCGATAATCTGCTTTCGGCAATCGAAAAAAGTAAAAACGTGACATTGCCAGCGTTTATATTTTCGCTTGGAATCGATTGCGTGGGAAAAAAGACGGCTAAAGATCTTGCGTCTGCGCTGAAGAACCTTGACGGGCTTTTAAGCGTTACGGAAGACGAACTTGTTAAGATGAACGATATAGGTGGTATAACCGCCGCATCGATAGTTTCGTATTTCAAAGATGAAAGAAACAAAACGGAAATCGAGAAATTGCTTGCGCTCGGTATAATCGTAGCCGAAGAAACCGAAACAAAAACCGGAGTGTTTTCAGGTGAAAAAATCGTTTTAACCGGGTCGCTTATGTCGTTTACCCGCAGTGAGGCAGGTCGGCTTATCGAAAAAAACGGCGGAGAAGTGCAGTCGGCGGTGACTAAAACCACGACATTGGTGGTAGCAGGAGATTCGGCGGGGAGTAAACTCGATAAAGCGAAGAAACTCGGAATAACGATTATAGACGAAGATGAGTTCAGACGCAGACTTAAAATAACTTAAAAGACCGCCATACGCTTGATATTTTCGGCAAACTGTGATAGAATATATATTGAGGAAAATTTATGCAGAGTATGACAGGGTACGGTAAAGCTGAATACGTTGAAAACGGAATAACTTTATCGGTTGAGATAAAAACCGTAAACAACAGATTTCTTGATATAATACCTAAATATCCTCGATCATTCGTCTATCTCGATGATATAATACGAAAAACGGTGCAAAGTAAAATTTGTCGTGGCAGAGTCGAGCTTTTTATCTCTTATGAAGATTTGTCTTCTTCGGGAACGGTGTTGACGATTGACGACGGGCTTGTGTCGGCATATGTCGCGGCGGCGAAAAATCTTGCCGGAAAATACGGAGTCGAAAACGACCTGACTGTTGCCAGACTTTTAAGATTCCCTGACGTGGTAATCGTTAAACCGTCCGAAACCGATGAGGAAAAATTAAAAAACATACTGATTACGACGCTTTCTTCCGCGCTCGGCAAATTAAACGATATGCGGGCAATCGAGGGCGAAAAACTTAAATCGGATATTTTGTCGCGAGCGAATACGGTCGAGGCGTTGGTCGGCGAACTCGCCGAAGTCGCGCCTGCGGTTAAAGATAATTATGCGCTCAAGTTGCGCGAAAGAATTTCCGAGGCTATGCATGGCGTGGCGTATGACGAATCGAGGTTATTGCAGGAGGTTGCGATGTTTGCCGACAAATCGGACATAACCGAGGAATTGACCAGATTGAAAAGTCATATAAGCCAATTGCGTACGATTTTGTCCGGCGAAAAGGATGCAGGGAAAAAATTAGACTTTTTGATGCAGGAATTCAATCGTGAAACAAATACTGTATGCTCGAAAGCAAACGATGCCGATATAACGAAAATCGGTCTTGCGCTTAAAAACGAAATCGAAAAAATGCGCGAACAAGTGCAAAATATAGAGTAAGTAATAAAGGAGATATAAATATGATAAATCAACCGCCGATAGACGAACTTGCAGAAAAAGTCGGATCTAAGTATGGTCTTTGCGTAATTGCGTCGAAAAGAGCGCGCCAACTCATAGACCATGCGCAAAATCAGGGCATGACCGATCTTCCCGATAATAAAAAGCCTTTGTCTGAGGCCGCCATCGAGATAGACGACGGAAAAGTGACTGTTTCCAAGTATTAAAAACTCGGTCTAAAAGACCCAAAGGGGTAGTTCCGGAAGGGCGACCCCTTTTCGTTTTATTTCGGAGCGATAAATGATTGCAAAGGTAATCGTAGACATAGCACATAGCGAAGTCGACAAGGTTTTCGATTATATAGCGACGGATGATATTCGGATCGGCGACAGGGTATCTGTTCCTTTCGGCAGGCATTTTATCGAAGGGTTTGTCGTCGGACTTGAAAAATCGTCTGATTTGCCATACGAAAAATTAAAAAAAATAGGTTGTGTCTTAGATGATTTTTCCGCTTTTAGCGATGAAACTCTGAAACTTGCCGAATTTTTACGCGATACATACCATGTTCCGTTTGCGCTTGCGCTCAGGCAATTTATACCGTCTGAACTCCGTGGCGGAAAAGTAAAAGAAAAAACGGTTGCAATCGTTCGTCTTGCCGACAATGTTTCCGAAGATCGTATATCCGTTGAGTTAAAGAAAAACGCGATCGCCCAACTTGCGGTAATCGAAACGCTTAAAATGCGTAAAGAAGCAGGATATACCGAACTTTCTGATAAATTCGGAGCACAAGCCGTGCGCGCGCTGGAGAAAAAAGGTTTATTGACCGTAACTCTCGAAAAAGCGACAAGAGTTCCTTACGGTACCCTTGAAAGTAAATCCGATGACGTTAAATTAACGCAGGAGCAGGCACGGGCGGTCTACGGCATTGAAACGACCGATAAACAAATAAGTTTATTGTTCGGTGTAACCGGCAGCGGTAAAACGGAGGTATATCTAAAGCTCATAAGCGATACGCTTAAGAGCGGAAAAACTGCAATAATGCTGGTTCCTGAAATATCTTTGACACCGCAGATGCTGAAACAGTTAAGAGCCAGATTTTGCGGTGAGGTATCGATATTACATAGCAGACTTTCGGCAGGTGAAAAGTTTGATGAATGGTTAAGGCTTAAACGCGGCGAGGCTAAAATCGCAATCGGCGCGAGAAGCGCCGTTTTCGCGCCGTTGGATAATATCGGGCTTATAGTTATCGACGAAGAACATGACGGCAGTTACGATGCCGAAAACAGTCCCAGATACAAAACGATAGAAGTGGCGGAAGAACGAGCAAGGCTCACCGGGGCAAAAATAGTTCTCGGCAGTGCGACTCCGTCTATCGACAGCTACGATAAAGCGATAAACGGCGAGTATTATCTTGCCGAAATGAAAACAAGAATAAACGGTAAAAATTTACCCGAATTCATTGTCGCGGATATGCGTCGTGAAATCAGACGCGGTAACGAAAGTATTTTTTCATCCGACCTGAAATCGGAAATAGACGATTGTCTTAAACAGGGAAATCAGGCAATAATATTTTTTAATCGCAGAGGTTATTCGCGTCAGATAATATGCCGTGATTGCGGTAATGTAATCAGGTGTAAAAATTGCGATGTCGCACTCAATTACCACAAAGATCAGGGAGTATTGAAATGTCACTACTGTAATTCGACGTATAAAATGCCGTCGGCGTGCCCGGAATGCGGTTCGGTGAATTTAAGTTATAACGGCATAGGTACGCAGAAAGTCGTTGACGAGATAAAACGCTTGTTTCCGTCGGCGCGGTTGTTGAGGATGGACAACGATACTACCGGCGGCAAAGAGGGACATTTCAGAATTCTTAAAGAATTTTCCGAGAAGAAAGCCGATATATTGGTCGGTACGCAAATGGTGGCTAAGGGGCACGATTTTCCGTCGGTTACCCTTGTCGGTATACTGGATGCCGATATGAGTCTCTATTTTTCGGATTACAGAAGTAATGAACGAACTTATCAGCTTATAACTCAGGTCGCCGGCAGGTGCGGCAGGGCAGATAAATCGGGGAAAGTAGTTTTACAGACTTATAACCCTGAAAACGACGTGTTGCGGTTTGCGATGAACTATGATTATGTCGGTTTTTTTGAAAGGGAAAAAGCGGTGAGAAAGAGCGCCGGATTTCCGCCGTTTTCGCTTATTTTGCGAATTATGGTCGAAGGAGACGAAGATTCGATTGCAATTGATGCCCTTAAAGAAATTTATTTTAACGTTAAGGCGATTTACGATCGGGAGAGGGATAAATTTTTATTTTTTAATAAGATGAAATGTCCCGTAAAGCGTATAAAAAATAAGTATCGTTACGAAATTCTTATGAGAATTCCGTCAGACGACAGAAAATTGAAAGACGAGATTTATACAACCGCGTTAAGCGTTAAAAAGAACGGCGTATTGACGTACGTTGAAGAAAATCCTAGTAATTTATATTGAGGAATTTATGATTTTACCGATATTGCAGATAGGTGACGAAATTTTAACAAAAAAATGTCTTCCGGTAGAGAGTATAGACGGAGAACTTATAAAACTTCTCGACGATATGAAACAAACACTTGCGGATGCAAAAGGCGCAGGGCTGGCAGCGCCGCAAGTCGGTAAGAATATCAGAGTTTTTATCGTTGATACGGATGACGGCTATTATGAATTCATAAATCCCAAAATATTGGGGACATCCGGATCTCAATACGGGATCGAGGGGTGTTTGTCCGTAAAAGGCAAATGGGGAGACGTAAAACGTCCGCGTAAGGTTACCGTAGAGGCATTGGATCGCAACGGGAAAAAATTCAAGGTTGTTGCCCGCGATTTTTTTGCCCGTGCCGTTTGCCATGAAAACGATCATCTTGACGGGATTTTATATGTTGAAAAAGCAAACAATTTAAGGGACGACGCCTGATATGAAAGTTATTTATATGGGAACGCCCGAGTTTGCGGTTCCAGCACTCAAAAGTTTGATAAATTCTTCCGGACACACAGTAGTTGCGGTAGTTACGCAACCCGACCGCCCCGTCGGAAGAAAAGGGATTATTACTCCTCCGCCCGTAAAAACGGTTGCTGAGAGTCTCGGTATACCTGTTTTTCAGTTTGAAAAGATTCGCAGAGACGGTATCGAAACGCTTAAAAATCTTAATGCCGATATAATGATTACCTGCGCTTACGGACAAATTTTATCACGGGAAATAATCGATATTTGCCGTTACGGGATAATCAATATTCACGCGTCGCTTTTACCTGCATACAGGGGCGCGGCACCGATACAATACGCGGTCATCAACGGAGAAAAAGAAACCGGTGTGACGATAATGCAAACCGACGAAGGACTCGATACGGGAGATATAATAAGACAATATAAAACGTTTATAGGAGAGGACGAAACCGCAGGTGAACTTGCCGGCAGGCTTTCGGCTTTGGGCGCGGAAAATATATGCTCCGTGCTTGACGATATAGAAAATAACCGTGTCAGAAGAGTAAAGCAGGATGACGGTAAGGCATTTACGGTAAAGACCATAAAAAAAGAAGATGCCGAAATCGACTTTAATAAGTCGGCGGTAAACATCAGGAATTTTATTCGCGGTATGAACCCTTCTCCTGTTGCTTATTGCTTTTGCAACGGTAAAACGATAAAAATTTATCGATCTGAGGTTTTAGATGGAGAAACGGCAGCTAAGAACGGCGAAGTTGTTGAGGCATATAAGAACCTTGTGGTTAAAACCGGTGACGGTCTGCTTAAGATAACGGAATTGCAGGAAGAGGGAGGGAAGAAAATGGATGCCCGAACTTTTCTTCTTGGCAGAAAACTGAAAGTCGGAGATATTTTAGGTAAGAGAAATGCTTAATGCGTTTTATGATGCATACCGCGTATTATGCAAAGTGTATTCCGACGGAGCGTTTGTAAAACAGGCGATTGCAGACACCGCGATTGAAGAGTTGAATCGGTCGCATACGGTAAAAATCGTTTACGGTGTGTTGGATAAAGATATCGAACTGGGATATTATATTTCGTCATTATGCGATAAAAACCCCAAACAGGCGATAAGGATAATTCTGAAAGAGGGGTTATACGCGATCCGATATCTTAACGCCGCACCGTATGCCGTCGTTGACAATCTGGTCGAATTAACTAAAAAACTCGGTAAAAGCGGAAATGCAGGCTTTGTTAATGCGGTATTAAGAAAATTCACGAAAACAGCGATAAGATTACCGAACGAATACTTCAGTCGTCTTTCGGTTGAGTTTTCATATCCCGAATGGCTTGTCAGAACGTTGGTTAATGACTATGGCGAAAGCAGAGCCGTAGGAATAATGTCAGCCGACGAAGAACGAACGCTGGTTCGTTTTAACGACGGTAACGACGGGGAAAAATATTTGACCGAGCGTAGATGGAATTTTGAAAAAACCCCGTTCGAGAATGCTTATTTCGTTAAAGGATTCAAGCGTGATGCGGATTTTGACAAAGGTATATATACGTTTCAGTCGATTGGCAGTATAGCAATAGGGAATATCGTCGGTGCGGGGGAATGTTTATTCGATGCTTGCGCCGCGCCCGGCGGGAAGTCCGTGTTTCTGGCATCGAAATTCAAAACTATAGTTTCTGCAGAATTGCATGCGCACAGAGTGGCTTTGATCGAAAGTTATGCCTCGCGTATGGGGAAAAAGAATATTGTCGCCGTACAAAACGATTCATCGAAGTATAACGAAAATTACAGAGACAATTTCGATAAAGTTCTGGCAGATGTTCCGTGTTCGGGTACCGGGGTACTGAAAGATAATCCGGATATAAAATTAAGGCGCGTTGCCGCGGATATTGACGAGCTTAATGCAACACAATATGCAATATTATCCGCTTGTTCCGAGTATGTTAAAATCGGCGGAGAACTAATTTACTCAACATGTTCTGTTCTTAAAGACGAGAATCAAAAGATAATCATGAGATTTCTGAAAGAACACGATAATTTCGAGGAAGTAAAAATAACCAGTGCACTTAAAGGCGAAAGAATAGATTGCGGATTGAATTTTTTCCCGGACATTTCTTTCGGGGCGGGATTTTTCGTGTGTAAATTAAAGAGGGTGAAGTAATGAAAATATTGCAGGATTTGTCTGTTGCGGAATTAAAAGCATTACTTGAATCATACGGAGAAAAACCCTTTCATGCCGTGCAGATATACAGAGGATTGGCAAGCGGTAAAAAAATATCGGAACTAACGGACATTAGCAAAGTTTTTCGTGAAAAATTACTTGAAACATACTGCGATTCTCCCGTTGAAATAATAGAGGAAAAAACGTCGAAACTTGACGGCACACGAAAGTTTTTATTCCGTTTGCATGACGGAAACGTCATAGAAGGCGTGCTTATGAAATATAAGTACGGAAACACGCAGTGTGTTTCGACTCAGGTCGGTTGCAGAATGGGGTGTAAATTTTGCGCATCGACGCTTAGCGGACTTATAAGAAATCTTACGGCGGGTGAGATTGCTGCTCAGATATATACGGTTAATCGCCTTATGGGCGGTAATCTTAATGAAAGAGCGGTAACGAACGTCGTACTTATGGGCAGCGGAGAACCGCTTGACAATTACGATAACGTTCTTGATTTTTTACGCAATATATCTTCTGCCGACGGATTGAACATAAGTCAGAGAAATATCAGTTTGTCCACTTGCGGAATAGTACCGAAAATGCGAGAACTTGCAGATGCCGGAGTTTCTGTTAATCTTACCGTTTCATTGCATGATCCTTTCGATAAAACGCGAGCCGAACTTATGCCTGTGGCTAACGCTTATTCGGTAAAAAATATACTTGACGCATGTTCGTATTATTTTGAAAAAACGGGAAGGCGGTACATATTTGAATATTCTCTCGTAAGGGGAAAAAACGATACGAAAGAATGTGCCGACGAGTTAATCAGACTTTTGCGCGGCAGACCTTGTCATGTAAATCTTATAAGGCTGAACGAAGTAAAAGAGCGTAATCTTCTTGCAACGACGGATAAAAATGCGTATTCGTTTCTGAAAATACTTGAGCGCGGCGGTTTATCCGCGACGGTCCGCAGACAAATCGGAGCGGACATCGACGGTGCCTGCGGACAATTACGGGCTAAGTTTCTTGCCGATAATAAGGAGGGAAATTTTTGAAACGGATAATTCGGATAAAAAAGGGCAGATATGTCGTCATGGATGATGACGGATCGGAAGTTGAGTGTACAGCCCGCGGAAGTCTGAAAATAAAGACCGACGGGATAGCGGTCGGTGATTTTGTTCGGGTAGATAACGGGGTTATAGTTGCCGTCGAACCGAGAAAAAACCGTATAATCAGACCGCCGGTAGCCAATATCGACACGGTGGCTATAATTGCTGCAAATGTTCCCGCGCCTGATTTTTACCTGATAGATAAATTACTTGCTAGTTGTCGTTTATCGGGTATAAATTCCGTTATCGCTGTGAATAAAATCGATTTAACCGATGAAACGTATTCGGCTGTATCGGATCAGTACGGTGCGGCGACGGAGATTTTCGGATTGTCGGTTAAAACCGGTTACGGAATGAATGAGTTTTCGGAATATCTCCGGCATAAGACGGTTGTTTTTACCGGGCAGTCCGCAGTCGGTAAAACGTCGCTTATAAACGCAATATCGGGCAGAAATTCTAAAACTGGCGAATTAAGCATCAAAACAGGGCGCGGTAAGCAGACGACCACCGCATCCGAAATAGTCAGATGCGGAGACATTGAAGTTATCGATACGCCTGGGTTTTCCGCTTTCGATTTGACTGTTGATTGCGCAGATATTCCTAAAGGATATGCGGAGTTCGGTAAGTTTGCCGATAAATGTCGCTTTACAGATTGTTCGCATGTAAACGAACCTGATTGCGAAGTTAAAAATGCAGTGAGTTGCGGATGTATCGATATGCGCAGGTATAGAAGATACGTTGAAATTTATAAGGAAGTCAAAAATGGAAAGAAGTATTAAAGTTGCGCCGTCTGTTTTGTCGGCGGATTTTGCCCGAATGGGTGAAGAGATAAAAAGCGTGGAACTTGCCGGAGCGGATATGATTCACATGGACGTGATGGACGGTGTATTCGTGCCGAATATTACTTTCGGTATAAAAATGGTCGCCGATGTGCGTAAAATAACGAAATTGTCGCTTGATTGCCACTTGATGATAGTTCACCCTGAGAAATATGTAATCGAATTTGCTAAAGCCGGAGCAGATTATATTACGGTACATTATGAGGCTTGCAAAGAATCTCTTGCCGAAACGCTTAAACTCATAAAGTCATTCGGCGTCAAGTGCGGATTGGTTATCAATCCCGATACGCCTGTAAGTTGTGTTGAAAGCGAGTTGGCATTATGCGATATGGTTCTTGTTATGAGTGTTTTCCCCGGGTTCGGCGGTCAAAAGTTTATCGCCGACGTTTTGGAGAAATGTAAAGAAATAAGAGGTATCCTTGACGAAAGCAACCCGTCCTGCCTTCTTGAAATCGACGGCGGAATAAATTCCGAAACCGCGAAACTTGCCGCGGCGTCCGGGTGTGACGTACTGGTTGCAGGCAGTTCGGTCTTTGGTAAAGCCGACAGGGCCGGGGCGATTAAAAGCCTAAAATAATTTATAAAACCCGATGCGAGCCGAATTTTTATTCGGCTCGCATCGGGTTCGTTTATCTTGTAGCCGTGGTGGTCGTAGTTGTTGTGCGGCTTGTCGTCGTGTCCTGACACCCGCAACACTCGGTCGACATTAAAGCAAGAAGTAGAAATAATTGAGTTAAAGAAATAGTCCCTTGCGAATAGAGAAGAAAAAGTAACCCGAAAAAGACGAGATTTGCGTTGTACATAAAAACCTCCGTTTTTCAACAAAATTCTCTTTTAATATACTGTATGCGACAAAACCTGTTCGTATGTATACGTTGACACTTGATTCGTTGTGATGATATAATTTTTACGAGAGGTGAAATTATGGAATCAGTTGCATTCAAACTTGACGAACGAATGAGAAATTTAATAGTCGATTATGTACCCGAAGGCGAACTTTTAGGTGATTTAACCGATCTTTTTTCGGTATTTTCAGATAAAACGCGGTTAAGAATAGTGTGCGCTTTGGCAATGTCGCGTACATGCGTTACCGATTTGTCGGATATTCTGAAAATCAATCAGACTACCGTAAGCCACCAGTTGCGGCTTTTAAGAAATCTCGGCGTCGTTGACTGCGAGCGCGACGGAAAGATAATATATTATTCGCTTAAAAACGAAATAATCAACGAAATTATATTAAAGGGCGTCGAATTCCTGACACGCTGATATGCGTAGCGGTAAAAGTCGATATACATCCCTCGGACTTGAGTACGGAGAATTTTGCGTACTTATTTGTCGGGGGATTTTTTGTTGGTCGGCATAGCAATTTTTGTTTGACGCAAATCGAATAAAAAAACGTTAAATCGGTAAAAACGTTAAAAAGCAGAGATATGCGGCGTAAAAACGGGTATATGACGCAAGTATCGTCAAACGTTTGACATTATTGTTATTATAGTGTAAACTATAAAAGACATTATATTATATTAAATCATTATGGCAAACGGAACACGGCGGGAGAAAATGAACGAAAACAGTTCTATGTATATAACTAACGGAAATAAGGGAAAAGCGTATTCCGATACGGAAAAACAGGCAATAGATGAATCGGATGTGGTTGTTGCCGATAATATATCGGGTATAGATGTTACCCGTGAATATTCAGACGAGTTTTACGAGAGGTTTATTGAAAATTTTCAGCAAAACCACAAACGTAGACCCGTCTATAAGTTTTTCAAACGTTTTTTTGATATAGTAGCGTCGTTACTTACGCTTATATTACTTTCTCCGCTGTTTTTAATAGTGGCGATCGCTATAAAATGTGATTCTAAAGGACCTGTTTTCTTCAAGCAAAAACGTATCGGAATGAACGGTAAAACTTTTACCTGCATTAAATTTCGATCTATGAAAACCGTCGCTCCACATGAAACCGCCACGTCCTGTCTTAAATCTCCGGAACAATATATTACACGCGTCGGTCGCTTTTTAAGAAGATTGTCTATCGACGAATTGCCGCAATTTTATTGCTCGTTAATAGGAACTATGTCGATTATAGGCTATCGCCCGCTGGTTGTTACAGAGCAGCATTGCAATGAAATGCGTGAACGGCTTGGTGTATTAAAAATGCGCCCGGGAATATCGGGTTATGCTCAGGTACACGGCAGAGATGACGTATACTATAAAAATAAGGCTATACTCGATGCCGAATATGTTAAAAACGCATCTTTGTGGGGAGATTTTAAGTTGCTTTTTTCAACGGTAAAGGTTATTTTAACAAGAAAAGGTAACGATAGCGAAAAATTGAAGACTTGCAACAGTTCTGAAAGTCAAACCGAATGTGAGGTCATACAGTCGGAACATATTGCCGACGCCGAAGTCGCTACCGCCGCAACGGTCGACCCGTTAGACAAGGCAAATTGAAACGGTAGGGTTACAAATGAAAATACTGATAGTTTGTCAACATTATTACCCCGATCGGTTCAGAATAACCGATATTGCCGAAGAACTTGTCAGACGGGGCAATGACGTGTTTGTGCTTGCCGGTACGCCTAGTTACGAATATGATGAATGGGTAAAGAGCGGGAAAATCATAGACGAGACCATAAACGGAGTCAGAATACATAGAGTAAAAACAGTTCCGCGCGGTAAAGGCATAGTTCGTAGAATTCGCAATTATTATTCTTACGCAATAAACTCAAAACGCTACGTCAAAAAACTCGAAAAAGATTTTGACGTGGTTTTCGTTTATGAACTTTCGCCGATTATGATGTGTGAGGCTGCAATCAAATATAAAAAGAAATTCGGTACGAAAATCGTTTTATATTGCCTCGATTTATGGCCTAAAAGTCTCACTGCGGGCGGAATTAAAGAAAATTCATTTATCTATAAATATTATAAAAAAGTTTCATCCAAAATTTACGGCGCGGCAGATAAATTACTTGTCACGAGCGGATCTTTTAAGGATTATTTTTCCGACGAATTCGGCTTTGATAAAAATACGATAGAGTATTTGCCACAGTATGCCGAAAGTGTTTACGATGCCGAAATATGCAAAAAAGTACCGGATGAATATATCGATTTTATGTTTGCAGGCAATATCGGCGTGGCACAAAGCGTCGAAACCGTAATCGACGCCGCAAACATTGTTAAAGCCAACGATAAAATAAGATTTCATATCGTAGGTGACGGTGTCCGTCTTGAAGATTGTAAAAAGATGACCGAAAATTACGGGCTTAAAAACGTAATATTTTACGGTAAACTTCCGTTAGATAAAATGCCCGAAATTTACCGCAAAGCGGACGCAGCGTTACTGACAGGTGACAACGGAGTGATTTCTTTAACGTTGCCTGCAAAGGCGCAAGGCTATATGGCGGCAGGTAAGCCTATAATAGGCGCAATAAACGGCGAATCGGCAAGGATAATCGAAGACGCGAAGTGCGGTTATGCGGGCGAGGCTGAAAATGCGGAAAAACTTGCCGAAAACATTATGAAATTTGTTACTTTAAGTGCCGAAGAGCGGTTAATTCTCGCCGAAAACGGGATGAAGTATAACGCAGAAAATTTTAATAAAGACAAATTCTTTTCAGCTTTGTTGCAATCGTTATAAAGGTGTAAAATGAAAGTTCTGTTTATAAACACCGTTTGCGGCGTAGGAAGTACCGGTCGTATTTGTACCGATATTGCCGATATGTTGAGCGCGCAAGGGCATGATTGTAAAATAGCGTATGGAAGAGGGGTTGTACCTGAACGATATAGCAATTACGCTGTTCGGATAGGTTCTGATAAAAGTGTAAAATTTAACGCCTTAAAAGCAAGGCTTTTCGATAACGAAGGATTTAACGCAAAAGCCGAAACCTTAAAATTTATATCGTGGGTCAGAACATATGATCCCGACGTAATACACTTGCATAATCTGCACGGATATTACCTTAATATTGAAATCTTGTTTGATTATTTGAAAAATTGCGGAAAAAAAATAATCTGGACATTGCACGACTGTTGGGCGTTTACGGGACATTGTGCATATTTCGATTGCCCGCACTGCAATAAGTGGCAGACAGAATGCGACAAATGTGTAAGAAAGAAAGATTATCCTAAAGCGTATTTTACTCATGCGAAACGTAATTTTAACAAGAAAAAACAAATATTTTGCGGTGTAGATAATCTGACGCTTGTTACCCCGTCCGAATGGTTGGCACGATTGGTAAAAGGGTCGTTTTTGAAAGAATACCCGATTAAAGTAATACATAACGGAATCGATTTAAGCGTGTTTAAGCCGACAGAATGCGATTTCAGAGAGAAATTCGGTTTACAAGATAAAAAAATCATTCTCGGCGTTGCCGGTGTATGGGACAAGCGCAAAGGTCTTGACGATTTTTTGAAATTGTCTGAGAGTCTGAAAGATAACGATGAATATAGGATCGTTCTTGTCGGACTTACAGATAAACAAGTAAAAAAAATGCCGAAAAATATTATCGGTATAAATCGAACGAATAATACAGCAGAACTTGCCGGGTTGTATACGACAGCCGATGTGTTGTTTAATCCGACTTATGAAGATAATTATCCTACCGTAAATCTCGAGGCACAAGCATGCGGAACGCCCGTAATAACTTATGCGACCGGCGGCAGTGTCGAAAGTGTTCCCGAAGAAAACGTTATCCCCGTCGGCGAATATGAAAAAATTATAAATTATATCAAAGTAATTTTTGAGCCTTATAGTAAAGGTGATATGCTTAATTCTTATTTGGGGTATTATAAATGTTAAAAGTTCTTTATGTAAACGGCGGCATAATGGATAGGGGCGGAGTGTCAATGTCTATGATGAATTTTTATAGGCACATTGATCCCAATGAGGTACACATTGATTTTCTTGTACACGGAGAACAAATTGGAAACTTTGATGATGAGATATTAAAAAACGGTGGCAAAATTTTTCATATTACACCACGTTCGGTAAACATATATAAAAATGCCATTGAACTTAAGCGTTTTTTCCGAACACATAATTACGATATTGTGCATTCGCAAGCAGATACGTTAAATGCGCATATATTAAAATATGCAAAACGATATGGTGTAAAAGTAAGAATATCACATAGTCACAACACCAATTACACAATACAAAATAAAGGAATAAAAAATAAACTGCGCATAGCATATAATGAATTTAATAAAAGAAAAATAAAAAAATATGCGACATATATGTGTGGTTGCTCAGTAGAGGCATTTAAGTGGCTACATGGAGATGTCAAACCTGTAAATATTATGCACAATGCTATTGACGTCGAAAAATTTGAATTTAATCCGATAATAAGAAATAGAATTCGTGAACAATATAATATCGGTGTCTCTTTTTTGATTGGTAATGTCGGGAGGTTTGATTATCAAAAGAATCAATTGTTTTTGATTGATGTTTTTAAGGCATATCTTATGTTTAATCCATTTGCAAAATTAATGTTGGTTGGCAACGGTAAATTAAAAGATGAGATTGTAAATAAGATAAAGTTTTATCATTTAGAAAATAAAGTTATTTTAACAGGACAAGTGGATAATCCTAACGATTACTATAATGCGTTTGATGTTTTCTGTATGCCGTCTTTATTTGAGGGGCTTGGTATGGCTGTGATCGAGGCTCAATACAACGGGTTACAATGCATCGTGTCTAACAATATTCCACTCGACACTAAAATATCAAATAATATTAAATTTATTGATTTACAAGAAGAACTATGGGTAGATTCGCTTAATAATATCACTGATCATCGTGAAGTTATAAGTGATAAC
>USHO01000011.1 GCA_900554485.1 uncultured Eubacteriales bacterium | reverse complement strand
ACCCCGACGCTCTTGCCCGTTCTCAAAAAAGCGGGCGTGGTGGACTCGGGCGGGACCGGTCTTCTGACGATTTATCGCGGAATGTACAAAGGGCTTGTCGGCGAAGAGATAGAGGGCGCGGCACCCGACGTACCGGAAATCAAAGCCGACCCGTCGATGGAGCACGCCGACATCCTCAACCTCGGAACGATAGAATTCGGTTACTGCACGGAATTTTTCATAATCAACTTAAAGAAGAAAACGACGCTTGCCGATATAGACAGGCTTAAAGAATATCTTATGACGATAGGCGACTGCGTACTCGTCATAGGAGATCTCGAATTCGTCAAGGTCCACGTTCATACCAATAACCCCGACAAGGCGCTCGGCAAGGCGTTGCAACTCGGCGAAATCGACAGAATCAAAATCGAAAACATGCTCGAAGAAAACCGCGAACTCATCAAGAAGTACGAGGCGGAAAAGAAAGAAATGGGCATGTTGTCGATCTGCTCGGGCACAGGTCTTGCGGATATATTCAAAGACCTCAACTGCGATAAGGTTATCGAGGGCGGTCAGACTATGAACCCCTCCGCGCAGGATATTGCCGACGCGATTATAAAGATCAACGCCGAAAACATTTTCGTATTCCCGAACAACAAAAACATCATACTGGCGGCGGAACAGTCGAAATCGCTGGTAGAGGGCAAGAAGATCAACGTTATACCGACGAAGAGTATTCCGCAGGGTATCTCCGCCGCGCTTGCGTTCAATCCCGAAGTCTCGGCAGACGAAAACCTCATAAATATGTTGCACGCAATAGATAACGTCACGTCGGGTCAGGTTACTTACGCGGTAAGAAGTACCAAGGTGGACGGGTTCTCGCTGACCAAGGGCGACATTATAGGCCTCGACAACAAAAAGGTGCTTGCGCATGGTAAAGACATCGCGCAGGTTACCAAAAAACTCATAGATAAACTCCGCGACAATTCGCACAGCCTTATAAATCTGTACTACGGCGCGGACGTCAGCGAAGAAGACGCATCGGCGTTGCAAGCCGCCGTTCAGGAGGCGTACCCCGACGTAGACGTAGAACTTTTCTACGGCGGACAGGCGATATACTATTATATAGTGTCGCTGGAATAATCTGCGAAACGATTACGGCTCTCTCGTTCGGGAGAGCCGTATTTTTAACTTATTGTCCGGGTAAAATATATGGAACTTACCGATATAAGAGGAATAAGCGATAAAAAGGCAGCCGATTTCAATAAACTCGGCGTGTTTACGACGGAAGATCTCGTCGGGTATTTCCCGAGGGGCTATCTCGACATGACCCGTGTTACGCCTCTCGAAAACTGCTACGACAACGATACGGTGCTGACTTACGGCAGAATAGTCGGGCGTCCGTCGGTTTTCACTTCGGCGAGAAAACTCAGGTGCGTGAAGACCGTTGCCGAACAGGACGGAAGGTTCTTCAATATCTACTGGTTCAATCAGCCCTACGTCGCGCCTAAACTCAGGGTCGGCGTCGACTACCTTTTTTACGGCAGAATAAAGCACGGTTTCGGCGGGGTGACGATGAGCAATCCGTCGTTTGAAGAGGTTGACAAAAATACGCAACTCAAAGGTATAATACCCGTTTATCGTCTTAAAGGCGGACTTACGCAAAGGTGTGTAAGGAATGCGGTAAGAGCGGCGATACCCTATGCGGTGGGTGAAAGCGCGATTCCGTCGAGACTGCTTATAAAGTACGGACTCGGCAATCTGAAAGACGCGTATAAAAACGTGCATAATCCCGCGGACAAAGAAAGTCTTTCGAGGGCATCGGAAAGGATTGCGGTCGAGGAGTACTTCGCGCTGATTTCGGCGTTCAAAATAATCAAAGGCGACAGAAGTCAGGTAAGGGTTAATCAGTATTCCTGTTCGGCGGAAGATTTACGAGACTTTACAAGTCGTTTCGGGTTTGAATTTACCGACGGGCAGAAGAAAGCGGTAAACGAAATTTTTGCCGATATGACGTCGCCGAAATCGATGAACAGGCTGTTGCAGGGCGACGTCGGCAGCGGTAAGACCGCGGTTGCGTTATGCGCGATATATGTCGCCGTAAAGAGCGGTTATCAGGCAGTTATGCTCGCGCCTACCGAAATTCTCGCCGAGCAGAATTATAAGATATGCAAAAGACTTTTCCCCGAATACGAAGTCGATTTTTTAAGCGGTTCCACAAAGGGAAAAGAAAAAACCGCGCTTAAAAAACGGATAAAAAACGGAGATGCGAAAATCGTCGTCGGCACGCATGCGGTGCTTACGGGCGACGTGGAATTTTATAACCTTTCGGCGTGCGTTTGCGACGAACAACACCGTTTCGGAGTCGAACAACGCAGCGCGCTCGTCGCGAAAGGTATTATCCCTGACGTGCTGGTGATGAGCGCGACGCCTATTCCGCGCACGCTTTCGCTTATTTTCTACGGCGATCTCGACGTTACCGAGATAACCGACAAACCCGCGAATCGTCTGCCGGTGCAGACCAATATCGTAAGAAAAGCGAAGTACGAAGGAATGCTCGGATTTATCGAAGATACCGTCGGAGCGGGCAGACAGGTGTTCTGCGTATGCCCGAAAATCGACGGAGACGAAGAGGGTACGATTATGAGCGTTACCGACGTATACGGCGAACTTTCCGAAAAACTGAAAGGCGTCAGAACGGGGCTTTTGCACGGCAGAATGAAAGACGACGAAAAGGCGGGCATTATGCTCGACTTTAAGGAACACCGTATCGACCTGCTCGTTTCGACGACCGTCGTCGAAGTCGGCATCGACGTGCCCAACGCTACCGTGATGGTCATATACGATGCCGAAAGATTCGGTCTGTCGCAACTTCACCAACTCAGGGGAAGAGTCGGAAGAGGCGGCGGAAAGAGTTATTGTTTTCTGTATAGTCGGAGTGAAGAAGAAAAGGCAATAGAGCGATTAAAAGTACTTTGCGAGTATAACGACGGCTTTAAGATAGCCGAAAAAGATTTTGAGATGCGCGGCGGCGGAGACTTTATGGGTACGCGGCAGAGCGGCAGGGCGACGGACGATCTCGGCGGACTCGTATATCCCGCATCGGCGATATTTCTGGCAAAGAAAATCAGCGACGAGGCGTTCGCGTCGGGTGTCGGTCTCGATAATATCAGGTCGGTCGCTATGAAGAAGTACGAAAAACTTAAAAGCATTGCGATGAATTGATCGTAACATACAAAAAGAGCGGGAAAATCCGCTCTTTTTGTATGTTATGCGGGAAAATACTTGCGTTGCCCCGCTTAATATGTTATACTGAATAAAGTATATATTATTTAATACACGCGCGTATACTTAAAACGTGTATGCTTAAAGGTGAGGCGAATCGTTATGATAATTAAATTTTCCCCTCCGGATATATCCGAGCAAGAGATAAACGAAGTTGCGGACGCTCTCAGGTCGGGCTGGATAACCACGGGACCGAAAACCAAACAACTGGAACGCGAAGTCGCGGATTTTTGCGGCACGAATAAGGCTGTATGCCTCAACTCGCAGACGGCGTGCGCCGAACTCGCTCTGCGCATACTCGGCGTTACCGATGGCGACGAGGTTATAACCACGGCGTATACCTATACGGCAAGCGCGTCTGTCGTCTGCCACGTCGGGGCGAAACTCGTACTCGTCGATACTTGCAAAGACAGCCTTGCGCCCGATTACGACGCTATCGAAAACGCGATAACCGAAAAGACTAAGGCGATAATCCCCGTCGATCTCGGCGGCATACCCTGCGATTACGAACGCCTGTACAACATCGTCGAAAGAAAGAAAAATCTCTTCCGCCCGCGTACCGACATACAGAAATCGATAGGCAGGGTGGCTATAATGGCAGATACCGCCCACGCGTTCGGCGCGAGGATAGGCGATAAACCCGTCGGGTCTGTCGCAGACTTCTCGTCGTTCTCTTTCCACGCGGTCAAAAACTTCACCACGGCAGAGGGCGGCGCGCTCACATGGCGTACGATAGAAGGCGTCGACGACGAAGACATATACCATAAACTTCAGTTGTTCTCGTTGCACGGGCAGTCCAAAGACGCGCTTGCGAAAAACAAGCCCGGCGCATGGGAATACGATATAGTCGGTCCGTGGTATAAATGCAACATGACCGACGTCGCGGCGGCTATAGGTCTGGCGCAGTTCCGCCGCTATCCCGATATGCTTGAACGCAGAAGAGAAATCGTCGCGCGTTACGACGCGGCTTTTCGTCCGCTCGGCGTGCAGACGCTCGACCATATATCCGATAAATACACGTCGTCTTATCATCTGTACATAACCCGCGTGCCCGGCATAACTTACGCCGAACGCGGAGAGATAATCGAGAAAATGGCGGAAAGGGGTATCGCCTGCAACGTGCATTATAAACCGTTGCCTATGCATACGGCTTATAAAGAACTCGGGTTCGATATAAAAGACTATCCGAACGCGTACGACTTTTTCGCAAACGAAATCACTTTGCCGCTGCATACATGTCTTACCGACGAAGAGGTCGACTTCGTGACAGAAAACTATCGCGACGTCGTTAAATCGTATATCGGGAGAAAGTAAGATGTACAGACATTTTTTCAAACGCGTACTCGATATTCTGTTCGGACTTATAGGACTTGTAGTCCTCATACCTGTGTTTATCGTCGTCGCGCCGATAATCTTCTTTACGGACAGAGGTCCTGTCTTATACAAATCGAAGAGGATAGGCAGAAACGGCAAGTTGTATACGATGTACAAATTCCGTTCGATGTACGTCGATTCGCCCGACATACGTCTCGAAGACGGGTCGACTTATAACGGAGAAGACGACCCGAGGGTTACGCCGATAGGCAGATTTCTGCGCAAGACGAGTATCGACGAATTTCCGCAGTTTATCAACGTGCTGATCGGTAACATGAGCCTTATCGGTCCCAGACCCGATCCGCCGGACTGGCTTGACAGATACCCCGACGACATAAAGGTGTTTCTTACCGCTAAACCGGGCATTACGGGTTATAGTCAGGCGTATTACAGAAACAGCGTCGACAGTACGGAAAAAATGAAAAACGATGCGTATTACGCGACGCATATATCGTTTCCGCTCGACGTTAAGATATTTTTCAAGACGATAGCGTGCGTACTCAGTCACGAAAACGTTTACAGAGATACTTCGGGCGACGAAAAAGCCAGAGAAGAGGCGGATAAACTCAGGGCTAAGGAAAACGCAAAGACGATAATGATACTCGGTGCGAGCATTCTGCAACTGCCCGCGATAAAAAAAGCCCTCGAAGACGGACTTACCGTCGTCGCCGTGGATATGAACCCCGACGCGATAGGTTTTAAGGAAGACGGCGTAATAAAAGAGGTCGTCAGTACTATAGACATTCCGAAAGTGATCGAGGTCGCGAAAAAGCATAAGATCGACGGAGTTATGACGCTTGCGTCGGATATGCCGATGAGAACGGTCGCCGCGGTAAGCAAAGAACTCGGGCTGGTCGGGATAGACGAAGACACCGCCGTAAAAGCCACCGACAAGGCGTGCATGCGCGACGCGTTAAAGGCGGCGGGCGTACCGATTCCGCTTTATTATCGCGTAAAGAACAAAGACGAATTTACCGATGCGGTCGATAAAATCAAATCGGCGGGGTGTAAAGTCATCGTAAAGCCTGCAGACAATTCGGGCAGCCGCGGAGTGAATCTGTTGTCTGACGATTCCGATCCGTCGGTCGCTTACGATTACGCCGCGGAGTATTCGAGAGACGGCGAAATCCTAGTCGAAGAGTTTATGGAGGGCGCGGAAGTCAGCGTCGAGACGATTGCCGTAAACGGCGAAGTCAACGTGTTGCAGATCACCGATAAAATAACGACGGGCGCGCCGTATTTCGTCGAAACGGGGCATACCCAGCCGAGCAGGCTCGACGCCGCGACAAAAGAAGAGATAAAGCGCGTCGCGATTGCCGCCAATAAAGCGATAGGCATAAAATCGGGACCGTCGCACACCGAAATAAAGGTTACAAAAGACGGTCCGAAAATCGTCGAACTAGGCGCGAGACTCGGCGGAGATTGCATAACGACACATCTCGTGCCGTTGTCGACAGGCGTAGATATGGTAGAATGCTGTATTAAAATCGCGCTCGGCGAAAGCCCCGACATAACCGTGAAATGCGACCGCGGTTCCGCTATAAGGTATTTTGAGCAGGAGGCGGGCGTTATCGAAAAAATAGACGGGCTCGACGATGCGGAAGAGAGCGACGGGGTAAAACAGGTAAGCGTCGTTCACGGCGTCGGCGAAGAAGTGACGGAGATAGTCAACAGCGCATCGAGGGTCGGTTTCGTTATAGCCGACGGGGCGACCGCCGACGAGGCGGCGACCAATGCCGAAAACGCGGCGAAAAAGGTAAAAGTCGTAATACGGAAGGATAAAAATGCGTAGAGTTCTGCTTGTCAACGCGTCGATATATCTCCCCGGCGAGGGAGGATATAAAAGAACGCTGTATATGTTCGATATGATGCGTCGCGCGGGCTACGACGTGACGCTTATAACCGGCGATTTCAACCATTACAAAAAGGAGACGCGCGACATTGCCGCATTCAGAAAAGAATACCCCGATTACGGCGGGATAGAATTTCTGCATATGCCGCCGTATAAAAAAAATATCTGCCTGAAACGTATTTTTGCGGAAAAATCGTGGGCGAGAAATCTGGGTAAATGGTTCAAAAAGAATTATTCCCGATTCGACGTCGTATTTTTTTCGGATATAGATTACGTTTACCCCGTAATGAAAACGTGCAAAAAGCACGGCATCGGGACGATAGTCGACATAAGGGATTTGCGCCCGGAGGCGTTCAAGGTCGTCGTCAGAAACGAATTTTTGTATAATCTCCTGTTCTGGGGGATGAAAATCAAAGCCGATAAAGGGTATGCTTTCCCCGACGAACTCACCGCCGTTTCGCGGGAATATCTCGACAGGGGGTTGCGCGTAAACAAAAAATCGAAAGATCCGTGCGTCGTATATCTCGGCTCTACGCTCGAACGTTTCGACGACGGCGTGGCGAAATACGCCGCCGAATTCGGCAAAAAAGACGGGGAGTTCAGAATAACTTACGCAGGCACGCTCGGCGAAAGTTACGATATAGCGACGCTTATAAAAGCCGCCGCCGAAATCAGAAAGGAATACGATAACGTTACGTTCAAAATTCTCGGGCAGGGACCGGATCTGGAAAAACTCGAAAATCTCCGTGATGAGGAAAAAGCCGGTAACGTCGAATTCGTCGGATTTTTACCGTACGAGAAGATGGCAGCGTATCTGAGCAAGTCCGACGTCACCGTGAACGCCGTCAAGAAGACCGCGTCGCAGAGCATAATAAACAAAGTCGCCGATTATTTCGCCGCGGGCATACCGATGCTCAACGGGTGCGCATGCAAAGAACAGCGCGACATGGTCGAAGAGTATAACGTCGGGCTGAATTACGAACCCGAAGACGTCGGCGACCTCGTCGCAAAGATAAAAGAACTTATCGCGAACGACGACGAAAGAAAGGTTATGGGCGAAAACGCCAGAAAACTCGCTCTGGAAAAATTCGACCGGAAGACGAGTTACAAAGAATTGCTTAAAAGGATAGACGAAGTCTGATGAAAAAGATCGGCGTCATCGGGCGTTTCGGCGAAACCCGCGCGAACGGACAGACGATAAAAACCGAAAACGTTACCGACGAACTTATAAAAACTTACGGCGAAAACGAAGTTATGAAAATAGGTTCGGGCGGCGGGGCGAAGACGATATTCAAAGCCCCGTTTCAGGTCGTTTCCGCGCTTAAAAACTGCAGCAACGTCCTGATATTCCCCGCGCATAACGGCGTAAGAGTGTATGCGCCGTTGCTTGTGTTTTTCAGGCGGTTTTATAAAGGCAGAAAGATATTCTATTCGGTCGTCGGCGGGTGGCTGGCGGACATGCTTGAAAAGAAAAAACGACTTGCCGCGACGCTTAAAAAGTTCGACGCGCTTTACGTCGAAACGACCGGGCTTAAAGAACGGCTCGAATCGACCGGTTTCACGAACGTAAAACTCATGCCTAATTTCAAGTCGATAAAGCCGCTCGGCGAAGACGAACTCGTGTATCCCGATTCCTTGCCGTATCGGGTATGTACGTTTTCGCGGGTAATGAAACAAAAGGGTATAGAAGATGCCGTAAACGCCGTGAAAGCCGTCAACGAAAAAGCAGGCGCGGTCGTATGCGCGCTGGATATATACGGCGACGTCGTCGCGGGCGAAGAGGAGTGGTTCGATACGCTTAAAAGAGACTTCCCGCCGTATGTGCGGTATAAAGGCGCGGTCGACGGCAATAAGAGCGTCGGAATCATAAAAAACTATTTCGCGTTGCTGTTTCCGACGCGGTTTTACACCGAGGGTATACCGGGTACGATAATCGACGCTTACGCTTCCGGCGTGCCGGTAATATCCGCCGCATGGCAGAACGTCGGCGATATAGTCGACGATAACGTCACAGGTTACGTCTACGGTTTCGGCGACGCGAACGGTCTCGAAACGCGTCTCGGCTACGCGATAGAAAATGCCGACGAATTTTTGAAAATGAAGGGCGCGGCTCTCGTAAAGGCAAAGAGTTTTTCGCCCGAAAGGATAATGCCGACGCTTACGCTCGACCTTGAATGATATATGAAGAAACTGCTGTGCGTTTTAAGCGGAATGAACGTCGGCGGAGCGGAAACTTTTCTTATGAAAATATTCCGCACGCTCGACCGCGAAAAATATTCGCTCGATTTCTGCGTGAACAATAAAGAAAACTTTTACGCGCCCGAAATAGAGTCCTTGGGCGGAAAGATATACGTTATTCCGTCAAAATCCGAAAACCTGAAGGAATTCCGTAAAGGTCTGGCTGCGGTCGTGCGCGACGGCGGGTACAGGTACGTTATGAGAATCACCTCTTCCGCGATGGGGTTGATGGACCTTAAAATCGCGAAGTCCGCGGGGGCCGAAGTGCTTGCCGCAAGGTCGTCGAATTCGGGCGACGGCAAGGGTATAAAGGCGTATATGGCTCACCGTATCGGCAAGATACTGTACGGCAGATATGCCCGGGTAAAACTCGCGCCGTCGGATCTCGCGGCAATTTATACTTTCGGCAAAAGAGCGTACGATAAAGGCGAAGTCACGATTATTAAAAACGCCGTCGATACGTCGGTCTATAAATTTGACACGACTGCGAGGGAAAAGTTGCGTAACGAATTCGGCGTCGGAGACGAACTGCTGGTATGTCACGTCGGCAGATTTTCGACGCAGAAAAATCACGCGTTCCTGCTCGACGTGTTCGGGCGGATAAAACAGGACAAGCCCGACGCGAAACTTATGCTTGTCGGCAAGGGCGAACTGGAAAAAGAAATCCGCGACAAAGCCGCCTCGCTCGGTTTTGCGGATTCGGTTATATTCACGGGCGTAAGAACGGACATTCCCGCGATTTTGTCCGCGGCGGACGTGTTCGTTTTTCCTTCGTTTTACGAGGGTATGCCCAATACCGTTATAGAGGCGGAATCCACCGGGCTTAAATGCGTCGTATCCGATGCCGTTACCAAAGAGGCGGACATAACGGGTCTGGTAAAATTTCTGCCGCTGTCCGACAGCCCGGAAGTATGGGCGAAAGAGGCGGTCGGAATCGATAAAGAGAGAAAATCGCAGGCGGAGGCTTTCCGTCTGGCGGGATATGATATTAAATCGGCGACGGACGAGTTCGTCCGCGCGATATTCGGGGAATAAACGGTCGGTATGGTTGCATACGTTGCTTATCTTATCGCTGTGCTTTGGCAGAGCGAACTTATAGACGCGCGAAAAAGTAAAAAAAGAAAAGCGATATTCGTCTTTCTGTGTTTCGTCGAACTCTTTCTGCTTACGGGGCTGAGGGGATACGACGTCGGGTCGGATACGAGGACGTATCTCGATCGGTTTCTCGAAAAGAAAGGCATAACTTTTTTCGGCATATTCGAGCTGGAACCGAAAGGCTTTGAATACGGCTATCAGATTTTTCAGAATTTCTGCGCGTTTACCGGCATGAACGAAACAGGATATCTGTTTGCCGTCGCGGCGGTTATATATATTCCGTTTTTCGTGTTCGTGTATAAGTATTCGGAACACCCCGAAATAAGTATACTTGTATATTTCGCGTTCAATATGTTTTATTACAGCCTCGGTATATTCAGGCAGATGATCGCTTTGTCTTTATGCCTTACCACCGTTCCGCTGATATTGAAACGCAAACCCGTATCTTTCGTCGTCGTAACGTGTATAGCCGGTTCGTTCCATATGACGGCGTTCGTGTGGATGGTAACGTACTTCCTGTACGCGTTCATAAACCGCAGACAGATAAAATGGGCGATACTTATCGCCGCCGTAGCGTTGCCGGTGGGCGAAATTCTGATGAAACCGATATTCGAACTCATCGAAAGGTATCATTTCTATTTCGACAACATCGAAAATTATCGCACATCGCCCGATGATTCGTTCTTTATGTTCTTCGTATTCTGCTCTATACTTATAGCGACGCAGGTATTCGGTTATTTTGAAAAGAAAAAAACTCCTTGCGAAAGGCTTTCGCTCATGTGTCTGTGCCTGTGTGTCATAGAGGTGTCTCTGGCGAGATTTTTCGCGCTTACGGCAAGGGCGGTAACGTATTTTTCGGTATATCTTACGATAACTCTTCCGTCCTGGCTGGAAAAGTGTTTCGACGACAAGTGGCGGTATTACATCCGCGTGGCGTTGACGCTCGCGTTGCTGATAATCACGATAACGATGTCGTTTTACGGCAACAAACACATTTGTCCGTTCGTCTTTTTCTGGCAATGACGTAATGTCGGCAATCGGAGGTAAAAATGGGATTTGTAAAAAAAATATTCAAATATATCACGGATAAAAATTATCGTTTTACGGTGAACGCCAATCTCGGCAGATACGATAATATGCCCGACGAAGAATACATAAAGAAAATGTTCAGAGCCGAACTCGGCGAGAACCTCGATCTGGACGCTCCGCGGACGTATAACGAGAAGTTGCAGTGGCTTAAACTTTACGACCGCAAGGACGTGTATACGACTATGGTCGATAAATACAAAGTCCGCGATTTCGTCGCCGGAAGAATAGGCGAAGAATATCTTATTCCGCTTTTGGGAGTGTGGAAGACTCCCGACGAAATCGACTTTTCGGCGTTGCCCGACAGGTTCGTTCTCAAATGTAACCATAATTCCGGCAGAGGAATGTACATCTGCAAGGATAAATCCGCGCTGGACGAAAAAGCCGTACGAAAGGGACTTGCCGACGGGTTGAAAGAGAATTATTACCTGCACGGCAGAGAATGGCCGTATAAAAACGTAGAAAGAAGAATTATCGCCGAAGAATTCGTCGAAGACGAAAAACTTAGAGAACTGAGAGATTACAAGTTTTACTGCATCGGCGGCAAGCCGCGCGTTATCATGATAAACGGAGGGAGGGCAGAGGGCAGAACGACGGCGGATTATTTCGATACCGATTTCAATACTCTCGATTTTACCTGGGGGTATCCGCATGCGGACGCGCTGCCCGAAAAACCCGCGGGATTTGAAAAGATGAAAGAACTGGCGGCGGTTTTGTCCGCAGGCGTACCCGAACTGAGGGTCGATTTTTACGAGGCAAACGGAAAAATCTACTTCGGAGAACTGACGTTTTTCGACGGCAGCGGTTTCGATAAAATCGAACCTGCCGAATGGGATATAAAACTCGGCGAAACCATAGTCTTGCCGGAGAAGACTTTATGAGCGAAAAGATTACCGCAAAAAGAGTGCTTAACGCGACGAAATGGTCGACGTTTGCAGAAATAATGGCGAAACTCGCCACGCCGATAGTCAATATGGTGCTGGCGCGACTTCTTACGCCCGAGGCGTTCGGAGTCGTCGCGGCGATTACCATAATCACGAGTTTTGCCGACATATTTACCGATGCGGGGTTTCAGCGGTTTATAATACAGCACGAATACGAATCCGACGAAGAACTGGACAATGGTACGAACGTTGCGTTCTGGTCTAATCTGACGCTTGCGCTGACGATTTACTGCGTCATATTCTTTTTCAAAAAACCGCTTGCGGAATTCGTAGGCTGTAAAGACGAATACATGGGTATCGCGGCGGCGGGTCTGTCGGTTATCTTTACGACTTTTTCGAGTACGGCTACGGCGCGATACAAAAGGGCGATGAATTTCAAACCCCTGTTTTACGTCCGCGTTACGGGCGCGATAATGCCGTTTTTCGTAACCATTCCGCTTGCGCTTATACTTAAAAACTACTGGGCGCTGGTATGGGGTACGCTCGCTCAGCAATTCGCGACTTCGCTTTTGCTGACAATTATATCGAAGTGGAAACCCAAATTCTATTTCAGTTTCGCGCGGCTGAAAAAAATGTTGCCGTTCAGCCTGTGGAACTTACTCGAAACGCTTTCCATATGGTTCGCGGGGCAGGCGGGTATCTTCATTGTTTCAAACAAGCTCGATTCGTATTATCTCGGGTTGTATAAGACGTCGATGTCTACGGTAAATTCGTATATGAGCCTTATAACGGCGTCGATCACGTCGGTATTGTTTTCCGCGCTGTCGCGTTGCGCAGGCGACGAAGAAAAGTTCCGTAATACCGTGTTTTCTTTTATAAAAGGCGTTTCGCTGCTCGTTATCCCGATGGGCGCGGGAATGTTTTTGTACAGGGATCTTGTCGTAAGAATACTGCTCGGAAGTCAGTGGGCGGAGGCGGGATTTTTCGTCGGTTTATGGGCGATTTTCAGCGCGATAACCATTACTTTCAGCAATATAGCGTCCGAAGTTTACAGAAGTACCGGTAAACCGATAATATCGTTCGTTCTGCAACTCGGGTATATAGCGATTTACGTTCCGACGATATTGTGGGGCGTAGGGCAGGATTACAGGACGCTTTGCATAGTCAGTTGTTTCGTAAGACTCTGTCCGGTAATCGCGGATATGCTGATGCTGACTTTCAGATATAAAATTTCCGCCGTAAAAATGATAGGTTCGGCGGGCGTTTCGATTATATCCGCCGGGGTGATGAGCGGCGTCGCGCTGCTGTTGCAACTCGTATCGGGCAAAGTATGGTGGCAGATTTTGTCTATCGTAATATGCGTAGTCGTATACTTCGGCGTCGCGCTTGCGTTCAGACCCGAAAGGGAATTCCTTAAAGGGCTTATAAAGAGACAGAAAGGAGAAAAAGATGAAAACGCTGACGGTGTTCACACCGACGTACAACCGTGAAAAGACTTTGACGCGGGCATTCGACAGTCTTATGAAACAGACGTCGAAGGATTTTGAATGGCTGATCATAGACGACGGCTCAACCGACAATACCGAAGAACTCGTCGAATCTTTTGTAAAACAAGCCGATTTTGAAATAAGATATTACAAAAAGAAAAACGGCGGCAGGCATACGGCGGTCAATTTTTCGTATCCGCTACTAAGGACGGAATACGTCGTAACGTGCGATTCCGACGACGAACTGGTACCCGACGCCGTAGAAAAAATGCTTGCGACGTGGCGTTCGATTCCGAAAGAAGATTACGATCGGTTCTGGTGCGTTTCGGGGCGCGAGGTCAGTTCGCTTACAGGTAAAATCGTCGGTACGCCGTATCCCGACGGCATAAACAAACTGAAAGGCAGAAAGCAGAGGAAACGCATACTTAAATGCGACGGCGAAAAGCACTGTTGCAGAAAGGTGGCGATACATATTCAATATCCCTTTCCGGAATATCCCGACGTAAAATTCGTACCCGAAAACACGGTGTGGGAAACGATAAACAGAAAATACGACCAGTATTGCGTCAACGACGTGTACGGGGTCTATCACGAAGAATCCCCCGACGCACTTACCAGAAGGGGTACGCACGGCGGAAAGTATTACAAGTCGCATTACTATGCGAACGTGTTCTATGTAAACACGCTTTTCGACGAGTGGTTCTTCAATAAAAACGTAAGGCTGAGCGTGCTTGACGTGTCGCGTTGCGCGATGTTGTCGGGCGTCGGATATAAAACGGTTATGAAAGCCGTCGACACATGGTACAAGCGCTTTCTGGTAACGCTGGGGTATCCGATTTCAAAGTTGTGGCTTATGGCGCATAAAAGCCGTTACGAAAGCGAAAAAACGGCGGCGGAGTAAAAGAATAATGATAAAATACGACGAGACCTGCGCGGGAACGCGCGCCGCGGAGGCTTTTGAAAACACATATAAAAAGCCGCCGGAAAACACGGTTTTCACGCCGTACAGAATATGCCCGATAGGCGCGCACAGCGACCATCAACTAGGCAAAGTCACGGGCTTTGCGATAGATAAGGGCATTTACATATCATACGCCGCAAAGCAGAACGGCGTTATAGAGATTTCATCGTTGCAATTCCCCAAAAGAGCGCAATGGCACGTCGCAGCGACGCCGCAGACGAAACAGAACGACTGGGCGGATCATTTACGCGGCGCGACTATCGCTCTTGGCGACAGGTATCCGCTGAAAACGGGACTTTGCGCCGTCATCGACGGGGAGTTGCCTATCGGTGGGCTGTCTTCTTCGGCGGCGGTCATAATCACGTTCTTGTCCGCTCTCGGTAAACTCAACGGAATAAAGCTCGCAGAAAAAGAACTGATAGAGATTTCGCAGGAGGCGGAAAACAGATACGTCGGCGTGGCTTGCGGAAAACTCGATCAGAGTTGCGAGGTATACTGCCGCAAGAACAAACTTTTGTACCTTGACGTACAGAGCGGCGGATACGAACTCATCCCGACCCCTGCCGATATGAAACCGTTTGAAATAGCGGTGTTCTTTTCGGGGCTTGAAAGGTCGCTTTCGGGTTCTAAATTCAATATGCGCGTAGACGAATGCCGCAGCGCGGCTTACGCGCTCAAAGCATACGCGGGGTTGCCTTACGGCAAGTTTGAAGAGACGAATTTAAGAGAAGTGCCTTACGAGGTCTACCTTAAATATAAAGACCGCCTTCCGTCTAACTGGGCAAAGCGGGCAAATCACTGGTATACCGAATATAAGCGCGTCGAGGCGGGTGCGGAGGCTTACCGTGCCGGCGATATAGAAGAATTCGGCAGACTGTCGTTTGAAAGCGGGCTTTCGTCTATAAACGATTGGGAAACCGGCTCGCCCGAACTTATCAAACTGTATGAGGTAATGCGTTCGGTCGACGGTATATACGGCGGCAGATTTTCCGGCGCGGGGTTCAAAGGTTGCTGTATGGCGATCATCGACCCCGAAAAGGAAGAGCGCGTTCTCGAAGAAGTCGAAAGGGAATATCTGAAAGCCTTTCCAGAGATGAAAGGCAGATACAGCGCGCACGTCTGTCACACCGCCGACGGCGTCCGACTCGACTGAGACGACGCGGCATCCGATTACGACGGAATAAAAAGGAGCGATAATGAAAACCGACGAATTGACGAATAAAACCGTACTCGTTACGGGCGCGGCGGGTTTTATCGGCGCAAATCTGTGCCGTAGCCTGCTTAAAAACGAAAACTGCAAACTGGTGGTCGGGCTTGACAGCCTTAACGACTATTACGACCCGAAAATAAAAGAATACCGTCTGTCTCTTATCGAGAATTCGCCGCAGGCTGCGGGTAAATGGAAGTTTATAAAGGGTAATATAGCGGATAAAAGCCTTATAGACGGACTTTTTGCCGAATACAAATTCGACGTGGTTGTGAATCTCGCCGCTCAGGCGGGGGTAAGATATTCGATTACCGCGCCCGACGTCTACATAGAGAGCAACGTTATTGGGTTTTACAATATTCTCGAGGCGTGCAGGCACTCTTACGACGGTAACGCGAAGGGCGTCGAACACCTCGTCTACGCGTCGTCTTCGTCGGTATACGGCGGCAACGAAAAAATTCCGTATTCGACGGACGATAAAACCGATTCCCCGCTGTCGCTTTACGCCGCCACGAAAAAATCGAACGAACTTTTCGCGCACGCGTATGCGAAACTATATAATATTCCGTGTACGGGGCTGAGATTTTTCACCGTCTACGGCGAGGCGGGCAGACCCGATATGGCTTATTTCGGATTTACGAACAAACTCGTGAACGGCGAAAAAATCAAAATATTCAATTACGGCAACTGCAAACGCGATTTCACTTACGTCGCGGACGTCGTAGAGGGTATCACCCGCGTCATGAAATGTCCGCCGGAACGAAAAAACGGCGTCGACGGCTTGCCTGTACCGCCGTGTAAAGTATATAATATAGGTAATAATCACCCGGAGAACCTGCTCGAATTCGTCGGGATTCTGCAGGAAGAACTTGTTCGGGCCGGAGTTTTGCCGAAGGATTACGATTTCGACGCGCATAAGGAATTGGTCCCGATGCAGGCGGGCGACGTACCCGTTACATACGCGGACGTTACGCCGCTGGAAAGAGATTTCGGTTTCAGGCCGTCTACTCCGCTGAGGGACGGTTTAAGAAAATTCGCAACATGGTATAAGGAGTTTTATAAATGAAAATAGCAGTCGCCGGCACCGGCTACGTCGGTCTTTCGATAGCCGTGCTTTTATCGCAGAAAAACAAAGTTACCGCGGTGGACATAATCCCCGTAAAAGTCGATATGATAAACGCGAAGAAGTCGCCGATAATCGACAAGGAAATCGAAGAATATCTGGCTACGATGCCGCTTGATCTGAAAGCGACTACCGACGGCGATTCCGCTTATAAAAACGCGGATTTCGTGGTCATAGCCGCGCCGACGAATTACGACCCCGATAAAAATTACTTCGACACTTCCGCCGTCGAGAGCGTTATCGAACAGGTTTTAAGGGTAAACAAAAAGGCGGTTATGGTCATAAAATCAACCGTTCCCGTAGGGTATACCGAAAGCGTCAGAAAAAAATATTCGTGCGAAAACATTCTGTTCAGCCCCGAGTTTCTGCGCGAAGGGCATGCTCTTTACGATAACCTTTATCCCAGCCGTATAATAGTGGGTTGCCCTAAGGGTGACGAAAAACTGAGAAACGCCGCCGAGACGTTCGCGGGTTTGCTTAAAGGCGGCGCGATAAAAGAGAATATAACCGTATTGTATCCCGCGCTTACCGAGGCGGAGGCGATTAAACTTTTCGCCAACACCTATCTCGCGCTGAGGGTCGCCTATTTCAACGAACTCGATACCTACGCCGAACTTAAAGGTCTCGACACGAAGTCGATCATAGAGGGCGTATCGCTCGACCCGAGAATAGGCAATTACTATAACAACCCGTCGTTCGGGTACGGCGGCTACTGCCTGCCCAAAGACACAAAGCAACTTCGCGCCAACTATGCGGACGTGCCGCAGAACCTTATATCGGCTATCGTAGACGCCAATTCGACGCGTAAAGACTTTATCGCCGATCAGATTATCTCCCGCAAGCCGAAAATCGTCGGGGTTTACCGCCTTACGATGAAGGCAAACAGCGACAACTTCCGTCAGTCGTCCGTTCAGGGCGTGATGAAGAGAATCAAGGCAAAGGGCATAGAGGTCGTCGTATACGAACCTACGCTTAAAGAAGATACGTTTTTCAACAGCCGCGTGATAAGGGATATAGAGCAATTCAAACGCGAGTGCGACGTGATTATCGCCAATCGTTTTACGCCCGACCTTGCGGATGTTTCGGATAAAATTTATACCCGCGATCTCTATTTCAGAGACTGACGGCATATAATCGCAACGAATGAATAAATAAGCTAAGGAGGAATGCTTATGAAAATATGTAAATTTTGTAACGCCGAAAACGAAGACGATGCTTTGTTCTGCGGCAACTGCGGCGAACGCATAGACGGTAAGGTGAAATGCCCGAAGTGCGGCGAGTACAACGACGAGGGCGAAACGTACTGTTCCAACTGCGGAGCGCGTATCGACGGAAAAGTCGTCTGCGAATGCGGCGCGCTCGTTTCGGGTAACTTCTGTACCAAGTGCGGCAAACCGGCAAAGAAAGTTACTTATAAACCGTGCACGTCGAAACGTAGCCCCGTGACTACGGACGCCGCGCCTTCCGCATGGAGGAATATTTTAAGGCTTGTCGGCGGGTCTGTTGCGAGTTTCGGCGCGTTTATCGCTCTGATTTTCGTATTTTTGATCGCCTTCCGTTCAAACGTAAACGGAAGTAAACAGGAAGGATATAATATATATTATTATATCGGCAAGATTTATAAAGACATTTCGACGCAATTTTCAGCCCTCGAATCGTATAACGGCGGATTTGCGACGGCAACATATGTAAAGGCGGCGTTGTCTACCGTTACCGCAATCGGAACGCTCGTCACGGTTCCCGTATTCGCGATTATGACGATTGCCGGGTTTGTCAAAAGCGTGTCGAACAAACAGTATAAACTCAACGTCTATGCGGCGTCGCTCACTTCGCTGTTCTATTTCGCGGGTTGTCTGCTTATGCTCGGGCTTAACGGTCTGTCCGTATCCGTATCGACGGCGAAAACGGTTATGCCGGAATGCAATGCCGCGACCAAATTCGGTTTGTATTTCTCGTTTGCATGCATAGCGGCAGGCGTTTTAAGTACGATTGTCGCCGATGCCGAAATCGAGAGCATCGCCGGGAGTATCTTAAAATACGTTACCGCGGTTGTTCTGACAGGTCTTGCGGTCGCGACGTTTATAACGGCGGGCAGAACGTACATCGAAGTGAAAGAACCGTCTTCGGGTTCCGCTTTAAGATCGTCGATATTGACGTTAGCCGCGATGATGCTCTCTGCGCTCGACTATAATCATGATGCGTTTACCAATCCCGACGAATACGCCGTTCTGAATTGCGGTATTATCTATTCTACGGTCGCAATTGCAGCCGTGGCTTTGATCTGCATTCTGATAGCGAAAGTTCTATCCCGCGGAGGGGATTCGTCGGTATCCGAAATCGTTTTTGCCGCGATTGTGTCGGCGATGACGCTTGTTATGCTTATACTTGCGGTTATAGCCACCGACAAACTCATTGCGACCGTTGAAGGTTCGGGCGATTCGGCGGAAATCGTCTGCGGTAACGCGATAGCGGCGTTTGTAACTTCGATTCTGGCGTTGGGCGTTACGATTGCGAGAAAAATCGCTTTGAAGTCCGTTGCAAAACAATAAATCCGATAAAGCATAATCAGAGCCCCGCCGACGGGATGGATTCCATCCCGTCGGCGGGGCTTTTTGTTGCTATGTAACTAATAAAGAGTCCGCGCTGCAATTTAAGCATTCGGATAATTTGTAAATATATTCTCCGTTTGGCAGATGTTTATCGGTCAACCACCAATATACCAACGAACGGGATACGCCTGCTTTATGCTCTAAAGCATATTGTGTAATATGTCGTTCCGCCATTATGGCGCGTAGTCTTTCGGAAAATAACGACGGCGCATATACGGATATTCTGTTTTTATCGTCCGCGCGTCCGAATAAATAATCCGCCGAACAACCGAAATATCGGGTAATGGCAATCAACGTGTTGTAAGACGGCATGCGTTCGCCTCTTAAATACGCATTGACGCCGCCGCGCTTTATATTGATTTTTTCTGCAAGTACGGGTGCTTTTATTTTGTTTTTATCCATAATTTGCCTTAAATTTCTGGCAAATTCGATTTTGACGTCACTCATATCCGGAAATATTAATAATCTTTAAGCCCGAGCAGATAATCGACCGAAACACCGTAAAATACGGAAATGTCGGCAATAAGTTCCAATGACGGTTGGCGTTGCTCTTTTTCGTAATGCAGATAGGTTACGGCATTTATGCCTAATTTCTCTGCAAGTTCTTTTTGTGTTAAATTATTTTCTTCTCTTAATTCTTTAAGTCTTTTTCCAAACGATATTTTCATAACGCTATATTACCATTTTGGTAATAGTAATACTCTTTAACTACCATATCGTTAGTTTTACGTTTATGGATAAATTTATTCGATTTCGACAATTATCGACAATATAAGACGTTATGCGACAAAAGATTACACTCAGTTTACGTTACATACGGTTGACCGGAACGGGCATAAGTGATATAATACCGAGTATACCAGACAAGAATAAAACAAGCCTTGCCAAAACGCCGCTATTTTCGTGCTTTTTGTCAAATTCTCGTTTGAAGTACGTCTGCACTCGCATTTACCCAAAATACGTCGTCAGACTACGGATCGTTTTATTCTTGTCCGGCATAAAGAACAAAGGAGAAAATTAAGATGAGTAAACGGGTTGTGATCACCGAGACGGAATTGGCAAAAGAAAGCGGGCTGGATTTTAAGGTTGAGCCGAGAGATCTGATTGAAGATCTGAAAGCGATACTGAAAGAATATTATATCGCCACTTTTTGCGGTAAAGCGGACGCGCTTTCGTTAAAATTCAATAACGGACAAAAATTCAAAATTATCATAAAAGAACAATAAACAAAAACCCCGCCGACGGAAGAAAAAATTCTCACCGCAGGCGGGGTTATATGTTTTTTGTATGATTATTTGGCCCAAGGCAGGTCGATGCTCCACCACTGCGAGGCATAACCGTTGGCGAATAACCTTATCATCATGACTATCATATCGGTAAAAGACAACAGCAGAATGATCGAGGTAAACACGAACGTTGCGTCGCTCGAATTGCGATCGAAAAAACGCATTATCGCGGGGGTGAAATATTCCATTACGACGAATACACCCGTCGTAAACAGAAAACTGGTCGGAATACTCGTGTACTGCGTGATATGTAACGGTATGTCGTTGTAATTCCAGAGTTGTCTGCCGGTGGTAGCCTCTACCAGCAAACCGTAACCCATTTCGCCGAACGTGATGCAGCAAAACGCGAAAACGTAATACAGAACGCGGCGTATGTTGCGTTCTTTTTTACCGTCGCCCTTGATAAAATGCCAGCCGAAAATTCTGAATTCGGACGGTCTGCCGAGCGCGAGATACGCTACCAGTACGCCCAGCCCATAGGGCATTATAAACGGCATATGCATGTAACGGCTGTCGACGTTGCCCAAGGTTATCATGCGCCCGATGTCTTCGGCGAGAAAACCGCACAGCGCACAAAAAAGAGTATACGATACATATTGCGAGATCGTATACTCCAGTATTTTTTTGTCCTTTACTTTAGTGATGACGCTCTTTTCCATTTTTACCCACGCGCGAACGCTTTATAAAAGCCGTTCGTCTATATCATAGATGTAATATATGAAAAGTAAAGCGTTTTTGTGACCTTTATCGATTTTTATACGTTTGTGTCGAAAATCGTTTCGCTTTCAGTATGATACTTTGCTTTTGATACTCTTTAACGCGTTTTTTTCGAGCCGCGAAACCTGGGCTTGCGAAAGTCCTATTTCGGCTGAAATCTCGGTCTGGGTCTTGCCTTCGTAATACCTTAAATACAATATCTTTTTTTCTCGTTCGCCGAGTCTTTCGACCGCGGAATCGAGCGCGACTTTTTCGGTCCAGCGTTCGTCGGTGTTATGCTCGTCGCCGATCTGATCCATCAGCAGCAGTTCGTCCCCGTTCTTGTTGTACACGGGGTCGAACAACGATACGGGGTCGGATATTGCGTCCAGCGCGTATACGACCTCGCGTTCGGGTATGTCCATTCTTTCGGCGATTTCGCCCATGGTGGCTATGTCGTCTTTTTCGGATTCGATTTCGCTGCGGGTCTGTAACACTTTATAAGCCGTATCTCTGACGCTCCGCGGAATTCTCAGACCGTTGGTCGAGCGCATAACACGCTTGAGTTCGCCGATTATCATCGGCACCGCGTAGGTCGAAAATCTCACCCCGACGCTTAAATCGAAGTTGTCGACAGACTTTATAAGTCCTATCATTCCCGCCTGAAACAGGTCGTCTGCCGACACCTTGCCCTTGTCGAACCGCTTTACAAGCGACAGTACCAGCCGTACGTTGGCGGTAATGAAATATTCCCTCGCTTTTTCGTCTCCGTTTTTTATTCTGGCAAGCAATTCCTCGCTTTCTTTTGCGGATAACCGTTTTATAGACGAAGTGTCCAGTCCGCAGATTTCGACTTTTCTTCCCATTTGCGCCTCCCGACCGACGACGGATGCGTTTAAGCGTATGCCGTCGGCTATGTAAACGTTTGGGGGAGCGGCGTACGAATAGTATAAGCCTTACTGATTGAAAAAATTTGCGAATTTTTGTCGCAAAAGCATATTTTTTGCCGTCAATCCTTGACATGCGGCAAGTTTCGGGCTTATAATACAGGCGAAAAAAAGGAGACGACCGAAATGAAGATTTATCAGAGCGTTGACGAACTTGTAGGCAGAACTCCGCTTTTGGAACTCAAAAAATACGGAGAAAAACATAATCTTAAAGCGAGGATTCTCGCTAAACTCGAATATTTCAACCCGTCGGGGTCGGTTAAAGACAGGGTCGCCAAGGCGATGATCGATGCCGCCGAAAGAGACGGTAAACTCTTCCCCGGGGCGGTCATAATCGAACCGACTTCCGGCAATACCGGCATAGGGCTTGCGGCGATAGGCGCGGCGAGAGGATATAAAGTAATACTCACCATGCCCGAGACGATGAGCGTCGAACGCAGGAATATCGTAAAGGCTTACGGCGCGCAGATCGTTCTCACCGAGGGTGCGAAAGGCATGAAAGGCGCGATCGAAAAAGCCGAAGAGTTGGCAAAGGCCACTCCCGGCGCGGTTATAGCGGGGCAGTTCGTAAATCCCGCAAATCCCGAGGCGCATTATAAAACCACCGGCCCGGAGATATATGAAGATTCCGACGGTAACGTCGACGTTTTCGTCGCGGGTGTCGGTACGGGCGGAACGCTGAGCGGAGTAGGGAAATACCTTAAAGAGAAAAACGCGGAAGTTAAAGTCGTTGCGGTAGAACCCGAAACGTCGCCCGTGCTTACGAAAGGCGTAGGCGGATCTCATAAAATTCAGGGTATAGGCGCGGGTTTCGTCCCAGCGACGCTCGATACGTCCGTTTACGACGAAGTTATCGACGTACCTAACGACGCGGCGTTTGCCACCGCGAAAGAACTCGGGGAAACCGAGGGCGTGCT